>JAYSQK010000093.1:0-5499 GCA_043721555.1 Frankiales bacterium | reverse complement strand
AGTGGGCCGAGCTCAACGCCCGGTGCTGGGAAATGACGGCGGGCGCTTGCTGACGAACGCGTCGACGCCTTCGCGACCGTCCGGGCTGGCGGCGCAGGCGCGGATCGACAGCGTCTCGCGGCGGAGCGCGCCTTCCGCCCAGGGCAGGGCGACCTCGCGGAGGAGCCGCTTGGCGGCGACCTGCGCGGTGCGCGACCCGGCGAGCAGCTGCCCGACGACGCGGTCCACCGCCAGATCGAGTTCGTCGTCGGGATGGACCTCGGCGACGAGACCGGCGGCTTGCGCCTGCTGCGCCGTCAGGACCGGGTTGAGCAGCGCCAGGTGCAGCGCGCGGTGCAGCCCGAGCGAGGCGGTGAGCAGCGAGCTGCCGCCGTCCGGCGACAAGCCGATCTTGGTGTACGCCAATGTGAATCGGGCGGACGCGCCGGCCAGCACCAGGTCGGCGGCGGCGGCAAGGGGGACGCCGGCTCCGGCGGCCATGCCCTGCACGGCGGACACGACAACGGCGTCCATCCGGTGCAGGTCGCTGATGGTCCGGTGCAGCGTCTCGGCCAAGTCGTCGACCAACTGCTCCGGGTCGTCAGCGGCGGCGAAGGCGCCCACGTCCCCGCCGACGCTGAACGCCCGACCCTCGCTACGGAGCAGCACGACGTGCGCGTCGTCGGCCCGGGCTCGCCGTACCGCCTGCAGCAGCTCCGTGGCCAGCTGCGGATCGACCGGGTTGCCCCTGTCCGACGCGGTCAACGTGATCCGGGCCGCACCCCCGTCGTACTGGTAGCGGATCTGGCTCATGGGCTCTCCAGCGGATCGAGGAACAGGTCGGTCGCCAGCGGGCCGCTCCCCGCCACGGTCCGGTAGCGGTCGAGATCGGTCACGCCCTCCTGGGCCAGGACATCCTCGTCGATGAAGAAGTTGCCGGTGCAGCTGCGCGGATCACGCGCCAGCACTGCGTGGGCGGCATCCGACATGATCAGCGGAGTCCGGGAGCCGGCCAGGGCCTCGGCGCCCCCGAGCAGATTCGCCACTGCCGCCGTGGCGATGGTGGTGCGCGGCCAGAGCGAGTTCGCCGCGATACCGACGTCGCGTAGCTCCTCGGCCAAGCCGAGGGTCACCAGGCTCATCGCGTACTTGGCCATCGTGTAAGCGAGGTAGGTGCCGGCCCACTTCGGCCGCAGGTCCAGCGGCGGGGACAGCGTGAGCACATGCGCGTGGGAGCTTCGCTCGAGGTGCGGGATCGCGGCCTTGGAGAGCAGGAACGTCCCGCGGGCATTGATGTCCTGCATGAGGTCGTACTGCTTCATGCCGATCTCGCGGGTGGACCGCAGGTCGAGGGCGCTGGCGTTGTTGACGACGATGTCGATCCCGCCGAACCGGTCGACTGCTGCGCCGACGGCCCTGGCGACGTCGTCGTCGTTGCGGACGTCCCCGACGACCGCGAGCGCCTGGCCGCCAGCCGACTCGATCTGCGCCGCCGCGGTGTGCACCGTCCCTTCGAGCTTGGGATGAGGTTCCGCGGTTTTGGCGAGCAGGACGACGTTGGCGCCGTCCTGCGCAGCTCGGGTCGCAATCGCCAGACCGATGCCGCGGCTGCCGCCGGACATCAACAGCGTCAGCCCAGCCAGGGTGGTCACTGGTCGACCGGCCGTGCAGCCAGGGCGGGGGTGCGCCCGAGCTCGGACTTGGCGATCGCCCGCAGGTGCACCTCGTCCGGGCCGTCGAACAGCCGCATCGCGCGGTGCCAGCCATACATCGCGGCCAACGGGGTGACGTCGGTGACGCCTGCGCCACCGTGCACCTGGATGGCCCGGTCGATGACCGCGGTGGCGGCCCTCGGGACGGCAACCTTTGCCATCGCGACCAGATCACGGGCCGCCTTGTTGCCCGCCGTGTCCATGACCTGGCAGGCGCGGTGGCACAACAATCTGGCCTGCTCGATCTCCAGCCGCGACTCAGCGATCTGCTGCCGCACGACGCCCTGATCGGCGAGCGGTCCACCGAAGGCGACGCGCGACGTGGCGCGATCGACCATCAGGGCCAGCGCGCGCTCCGCTGCGCCGAGTGCCCGCATGCAGTGGTGGATGCGGCCCGGGCCGAGCCGAGCCTGCGCGGCGGCGAAGCCGCCACCCTCCTCGCCCACCACGTTGCTCGTCGGCACGCGCGCCCCATCGAAGCTGACCTCGGCATGCCCGTGCTGGTCGTGATGGCCGAACACCGGGAGGTCGCGGACGATCGTGACGCCCGGCGTGTCCCGCGGCACGAGGACCATGGTCTGCTGCCGGTGGGTGGGTGCCGTCAGGTCGGTCTTGCCCATCACGATCAGCACGGCGCAGCGGGGGTCCATCGCCCCGCTGGTCCACCATTTGCGACCGGTGATCACGTAGTCGTCGCCGTCCCGCTCGATTCGGGTGGCGATGTTGGTGGCGTCGCTGCTCGCGACATCGGGCTCGGTCATGGCGAACGCTGACCGGATGTGCCCTGCCAGCAGGGGCTCCAGCCACCTGCTTTGCTGCTCCTTGGTGCCGAGGAGGTGCAGCAGCTCCATGTTGCCGGTGTCCGGCGCCTGGCAGTTGATCGCCTCTGGCGCAAGGTCGTTGCTCCAGCCCGACAGCTCGGCGATCGGCGCGTATTCCAGCTGGGTAAGCCCCGACTCGGCCGGCAGGAACAGATTCCACAGGCCCTGCTCCTGGGCCCGCTCCTTCAGCAACTCAACGACCGGCGGCACGACGTGGTCGTCCGGGTCGGCTTTGCGTCGATAGGCCAGATAGTCCGCCTCTGCCGGCAGCACGTGGTCGCGCATGAAGACGAGCATGCGTTCCTGCAGCTCCACGGCGCGGACCGACGGGGCGGCGAGGGAGGTGTCAGCGCGGGAACCGGTCACGGGATCCTCCTGAGGATGAGCACGGATGTACGTCGGGGCGGGGGTGAACGAGGCCGGTCAGTGCGGGCCACCCAGCGCGGCATGGCCCCGCTCGATCAGCGGCGGGACCATCTCGCCGAGTCGCTCGAAGCCCTCGCCGATGGTCAGGCCCTGCTGCGCCCGGAAATGGATCCCCTCGAAGATCGCCGCGATCTTGAAGTACGCGAAACCCAGGTACCAGGGCAGCGGCGTGAGGTCCAGACTGCTCTGTCGGCCGTACGCCGCCAACAGGTGGTCGCTGCCGGGATAGCCCGGCACGTCTGCCGGGACCGCGGCGACCGGGCTGTCCAGGCCGCGCATGCCGTCCCACCAGACCACGGTGGAGGCCACGTCGGCGAGCGGGTCGCCCAGGGTGGCCATTTCCCAGTCAAGGACGGCCACCACGTGCCCGCGGCCGGGGTCGACCACCACGTTGTCCAGGCGGTAGTCGCCGTGCACGATCGTGCCGCACTGACTGCTCGGCAGTTGCTGACCGAGCCGCTCGGCGAGCCGGGTCAGCTCGGGGAGGTCGCGGCTGTGCGATGCCTCGAGTTGGCGCGCCCAGCGCCGCAGCTGGCGCTCCAGGTAGCCCTCTGGTCGGCCGAGGTCGGCGAGACCGACCTGGGCGGGGACCAGCCGGTGCAGCCGGGTCAGCACGTCGATCAACTCGTCGGCGAGCGCCGTCGCGGCGACGGCGTCCAATTGTTCGAGCTGCGCCCGGTCGCGTAACACGTGGCCGTCGGCGAACTCCATCAGGTAGAAGGGCGCACCGATCGCGTCCTGGCCGGCCAGCAGCAACGGCCGCGGAACGGGGACGTCGGTCGGCGACAGGGCGGCGAGCAGCCGGTACTCCCGCCCCATGTCGTGCGCGGTAGCCAGGACGTGGCCGAGCGGCGGCCGACGCAGCACCCAGCGCTCTTGACCATCGGTCAACAGGTAGGTCAGGTTGGACCGCCCACCGGCCAACAGTTGCGCGGACAGCGGGCCGTGCAGCAACGCCGGCAGCTCGACCCGCAGGTGCTGCTCGAGCGCGGCCAGGGGCAGTCCGGGCGGCCCAGTCGACTCGTCCGTGGTCATCGTGCGGCGCCGATGGTCGACCGGGCCGGCTGTGGCGTCATGTCTCCTCCTGTCTTGCGCGCGCCCGGTCGGGACAGATCGCCTGGTCAGCCGACGATGACGATCTCCTCGACGAACGCGGTGGGCAGCCGGTCAGCGTCGGCGAAGTTGGCTACGTCGGCGAGGGCGGCAGCGAACTCGGGCGAGGCTGCGGCTGCGCCGAAGCCGTCCTGGTCGGCGAAACTCAAACTCGCAACACCGAGGAAGGGCGGCTTGCCGTCCGGAGCCGCAACCGCATGCTGTTGCACATAGCGCTCCACGCCTGGGACCTTGGCCACGATCGGTCCGTGCGTCTCGCGCCAATAGCGCAGCGACTCGTCGCGGTCCAGACCGGCTTTCTCGTACAGCACGAACGTCACGGTAAACACAAGATCATTCCTCAGCTCTCGTTGGGGACGAGCAATCAGCGGGCGGCGGGAATCGGGTCGGCCTGCAGCCGCCCGTAGGGATCAGCTGCGGAGTTCGCGGCGCAGGATCTTGCCGGTGACGGTCTTGGGCAGCTCGTCGATGATCTCGACCTGCCTGGGGTACTTGTAGGCGGCCATCCGCTCCTTGCAATGCGCGATGAGCTCCTCCGGCGTGACCTGTGCGCCGGCCTTGAGGCTGACGAACGCCTTGACGGTCTCGCCGCGCTTCTCGTCCGGGACGCCGACGACGGCGGACTCGCGGACGGCCGGGTGCTCGGCCAGGACGTCCTCGACCTCGCGGGGCCACACCTTGTAGCCCGACGCGTTGATCATGTCCTTCTTGCGGTCGACGATGAAGATCCAGCCCTCGGGATTCATGAACCCGACGTCACCGCTCTTGAGCGCCCCGCCGGGCAGGTTGGCCGTGGTCTCCTCGGGCTTGCCCCAGTAGCCGGCGATGACCTGCGGGCCGTCGGCGACAATTTCGCCGACCTCGCCCAGTGGCAGGTCCTGGCCGTCCTCGCCCTGGATCCGCACGATCGTGCTGGGAACGGGCACCCCGACCGAGAGCGCGCCGGAGGTCGGGTCGACCGGCGACGGCGAGCCGAACGGGGTCAGCGTCATGGGGCTGGTCGTCTCGGTGAGCCCGTAGGCGTTGTGGACCTGTCGACCGGTCGCGGCCAGGAAGCCCTGTTCGGCGGTCGGGGAGATCGCCGCCCCGCCGGAGTAGATGGACGTGAAGGAGCTGAAGTGGTCCTTGGTGAACTGCGGCGCGTTGAGCAGCGCGTTGAAGGCGGTGATCGCACCGATCGTGTACGTCGGCCGGTGCTCGACCAGGGTGTCGAGCACCACCTGCGGCTCGAACCGGTAGGCCAGCACGAGCGGCATCGGGGCCAGGAAACTCACGGCGATGTGCCCGATCAGGCCGGTGATGTGGAACAGCGGTGCGATGCCGAAGACCGACCCGCCGGGCCCGAAGCGGGCCCAGTCCCGATACACGGCGGCGGTGAAGACGACGTTGCGGTGGGTGTTCATCGCGCCCTTGGGGACGCCGGTCGTGCCGGAGGTATAGGTCAGGAA
>JAYSQK010000092.1:0-2215 GCA_043721555.1 Frankiales bacterium | reverse complement strand
TCCTTGCGGAACGGCACGAGCACCACCACCTGGCCGTCCGAGACCTGCCGCAGCGAGCCGCTGAGCCGGACGGCCCGGGCCACCGCCGGGTCGTCGGTGGGCCCACGACCGGAGAGCAGGTGTCCGCGGTCGTCGTACAGCGCGAGCGCGGTGTGCGGGTCGCGGGGCTTTGGCAGCCGCGCCCCCGGCCGACCGAGACTGTCGTCGGGGACCGCGACGAGCACCCGGGACGCCTCGCCCTCCAGTCGGCTCTCGGCGGCGCCGCGGTAGAGCAGCGCGACGGCCGCCGCCAGCGGACCGCCGAGGAGCAGCAGCGCGATGGCGACCGTGCCGACGATCGCAGCCCGAACCCGGGCGCGGACGGTGCCGGCTGCTGCCACCGGACCACCGTAGGCGGACCGGCCCGGATTGACCGAGTGTTGACCGCTGCGTCGCTAGCGTGCGCCGGTGAGCCTCGACCGCCGACTGTTCCTCGACGTCAACGACTTCCAGCGGGCCACCGGCTGGTTGCACGGCATCGGGCTGTCCTACGCCAAGCTGCTCGGACCTGGGCTGCTGACGGTGCTGCTGCTCGCCGGGGTCGTCGTCGGCCGACGACGCGGCGCCCCGGTCCTGGCGGCCGCCCTGTGGGCCGGGTTGTCCACCCTCGTCGCCGTCGGGTTGAACCAGCCGCTGGTGCACGCGTTCGACCGGGCCAGGCCGTACGCCGCGCTGCAGCACGTCAGCCTCTTGGGCACCCCCAGCGTGGACGGCAGCTTCCCCAGCGACCACGCGACCCTGGCCGGCGCCACGCTGGTCGGGCTCCTGCTCGTCGACCGTCGGCTCGGCCTGGCCGCCGCCGCCGCCGGGCTGCTGCTCGCCGCCGCCCGGGTCTATGTCGGCGCGCACTACCCAGGTGACGTGCTCGCCGGGCTGGTCGTCGGCGGTGTCGTCGCGGGGCTCGGCTGGCTGGTGGTGCGCCGTCCCCTGACGGCGGTGGTCGAGTTGCTGGCCCGCACCCGGCTGCGCCGCGTCCTGACCGCCGCCTGACGGCTCGCGCCGCTACCCTGGCCGGCATGGCGCAGCTGCGGATCGGCCTCGCCCAGGTCGACGCCACCGTCGGCGACCTGGCCGGCAACGCAGCGGTCGTCCGCAGCTACGCCCAGCATGCCGTGACCGCCGGCTGCCACCTCGCCGTCTTCCCCGAGATGCTCCTCACCGGCTACCCGCCAGAGGATCTGGTGCTGCGGTCGTCATTCGTACAGGCTTCGCTCGACGCCCTTGCGACCCTCGCCGAGGACCTGGCGCGGGACGGCGCCGGCGAGTTGGCGGTTGTCGTCGGCTACTGCGGCCGGACCGAGACCCCGGCCCCCGCCGTCGGCCGGCCCGCGGGCGAACCACAGAACGCCGCCGCGGTGCTGTATCGGGGCCGGGTGGTGGCCAGCTACGCCAAGCACCACCTGCCCAACTACGGCGTCTTCGACGAGTTCCGCTATTTCGTCCGGGGGGACCGCTTCCCCGTCGTACGCGTGCACGGGGTCGATGTCGGCATCACGATCTGCGAGGACCTGTGGCAGGACGGTGGTCCCGTCGCGGTCGCCCGCCAGGCCGGTGTCGGGCTCCTGCTGTGCCTGAACGGCTCACCGTATGAGCGCGGTAAGGACGACGTCCGCGGCGCCCTGGCCACCCGCCGGGCCGTCGAGGCGGGGGCGGCCCTGGCCTACGTCAACCTCGTCGGCGGCCAGGACGAGCTGGTTTTTGACGGTGACTCGCTCGTCGTCGATGCCACCGGCCGGCTGGTCGCCCGCGCCCCGCTGTGGGAGCAGGGCCTGATGGCCGTCGATCTCGACCTGCCGCTCGCGGTCGACGACCGCACCGGCAGCGTCGACGCGGGCGACGGCACGGCGATGACCGTCGAGCGGGTCACCCTGTCCGAGACGCCCGTCCCGGCGTACGCCCCGCTCGTGCCCGGCATCGCCGCCGCGCCCTGCGACGAAGCCGAGGTGTGGGGGGCGCTGGTCACCGCGACCCGCGACTACGTGACCAAGAACCGCTTCACCTCGGTGGTGCTGGGGCTGTCCGGCGGGATCGACTCCGCGGTGGTCGCGACCATCGCCTGCGACGCCCTCGGGCCGGACGCCGTTTACGTCGTCGGCATGCCGAGCGACTGGAGCTCCGACCACTCGGTCACCGACGCCGAGGAACTCGCCACCCGGCAGGGTTTGCACTGGTCACT
>JAYSQK010000091.1:0-10097 GCA_043721555.1 Frankiales bacterium | reverse complement strand
CCTGAAAGGTCCCGGGGTAATCGGCGCCCGAAACCAAGCCGCTGAAGGTCTCCGCCACCCCACGGACCCTACTGCACTCAAGCAGATATGCAGAACGCGCGTTCGAAGTGCAGCGCAAGCTGCAAGCCAGGGCAAGGGGTGTGGACAACGAGAACTCCTGGCCACACGCGCTTCTCGGATCTGTGCTGCGGGCACAGCGCGACGCGCGCCAACGATGGCGCCCAGGATGATCCACTTGGCGCCCGGCCGTTGATGGACGACGACGCTGCAGCGCTGCGGGCCGGTCAGGCAAACTGGCGGTATGACCGGGGAGGGGCAGGCCGGCCATCGCCCGCTGGCGTTGGTCACCGGAACGGGGCGCCAGGTTGGGATCGGCGCCGCGATCGCCTCCCGGCTGGCAGCCGACGGCTGGGACGTGGCGACGACGTCCTGGGCGGCGTACGACGAGCGGATGCCGTGGGGTCACCCGGTCGGCGACGACGAGGCCATCGCGACACAGCTCCGGGTCGCCGGGGCTCGCACGATGGCCGTTGCCGCAGACCTGTCCGAGGTGGACGCGCCCGCGCAGATCTTCGACGCCGTCGAGGCGGGGCTTGGGCCCGTCACCGCACTTGTCCTGTGCCACTGCGAGTCTGTTGACTCTGGCCTTTTCGGTACGACCGTCGAGGCGTTCGACCGTCACGTTGCGGTGAATGCACGCGCCTCCTGGCTGCTGATCCGGGAATTCGCCCAGCGGTTCCCGTCCGGGGCTGACGGTGGGCGCATCGTGGCCCTGACCAGCGACCACACCGTGTCCAACCTGCCGTACGGGGCAAGCAAAGGAGCGCTCGACCGAATCGTGATCGCCGCCGCTCGGGAGCTAGCCGGTGCCGGCATCACCGCGAACGTCGTCAACCCAGGGCCCGTTGACACCGGCTGGATGGACGACGGGCTGCGCGAGTCCCTCGTCCTGGCGAGCCCTCTCGGCCGACTCGGAACACCCGGGGATGCCGCCGCCCTGGTGTCATTCCTGTGCTCCGACGCCGGGGGCTGGATCAACGGTCAGCTCCTGCAATCCGACGGCGGCCTGCACAGCTGACCAGCACAACCACGACGCCCGGTCCAGCCCGCAGGCCGGTCCCGGATCGGGCCTCACGGAACGCAGCGTCTGGCGGCATGCCGCACCAGGCAGAACTCGTTGAGACTCTTCGTTCTGCTGTCCTTGAATCCACGTTTTGTCTAGATCAAGATCTACGACTTGCCTGGTTCTTCGGCCCCGTTGATGAGGGTCGCGACTCGGATCCAGCAATCGAAGGTTGCGTCGAGAGACCGCTCCTGCAACGTGTCTGTCTCGAGAACAGGGCAGACAGCGGCTATGGATGGGTCGTGATTGGCCGCCGCAAGCCGCACCACGGGTTGTGCTCAGGCCCCTGCCGGCGCCGTAGACAGCCAGTCTCTGAGCGCCGCCATGACCTGGAAGTAGTGGGCGCTCCAGCCGAAAGACCCAGCCGCGATGACATGCGTCGAGGTGTCGTCGACGAAGGCGACAGCAGCTTGCTGTGCGCTCGCGAACCTCCTGCGGCGTGACCGACCGTTGGTCGCGTGCCAGTGGGCCATCCATGCAGCCCTGGCTGTGGGCCAAAGCGCCGCTCGTGGCCGAAGCGACCGCGAACGTGAGTCGCGACCCAGGTGCAGC
Organism: Frankiales bacterium; assembly: GCA_043721555.1. Taxonomy (GTDB): domain Bacteria; phylum Actinomycetota; class Actinomycetes; order Mycobacteriales; family SCTD01; genus JAYSQK01. The sequence continues at coordinate 8,422 of JAYSQK010000091.1, read as the reverse complement.
GGCGTGTGTCATTCCTTAGAGGCACAACCACTCAGCACGTGTCGTCGGCAATCTTGTTGGTAAACCTCTTGAAGTGGGGATCGAAGACCGATTGCGGTCGGTCCGCGAGTTCCTTCGGGGTCCACCAGCGAGCTTCGCAGAACTCGGTCGTATCGACCTTGAATCGGCTGCTTCTGCTGGCGTACATGACGAACCACAAGCTCACGTCGGTGTGGCTCGAGTCCATGCCTACGGTCCTGGTGACGGTGACGAAGGCGGGCGCTGCGTCCGATTGAGCGAATGCGGGTTCGATGAAAGCCGACGGGACATCGAGGCCAACCTTGGCTGCGATCACAAAGCAGCCCAGAGGAAGTCGGCCATCTCGTTGGCGAGCGCCGCGTCCAGATCGTCTGGCGCAGGTCGGATCCCTTGCTTCGCTGCCACCAATCGCGTCAGATCTCCCACGTCCGTCGCCAGGCCACCGACGAGATCGCTCAGGGACCACGTCGCTCGAACTGCCTTGATGTTCTTGGCGGCTCCAGACCAGTTCAGCCGTCACCCCGGAGTCGGGAGAGCGGAGGCTGAGGACTCGCTCGTCACCCGCCTACGGCAACTCGAACGCGGAGACGAGTCTGCCCGGACCCGGCGGCTGTTCGGTCGGAAGGGCTAAGAGCAGGTCCTCTCTGACCTGGTGGTTACAGCGAGGCGGGGGACGGCGTAGGGGAGGGGGTGAGCTCTTCCTGTCGCGCGAGCCGCTTCCTGTGTCTGGTCAGCGCCAGTAGCGAGGAGGGTTCGTTGCCGGGTTGGTGACCTCGAACCGGTCCGTCGGCGCCCCCGACAGGCCCTTGATGGCCACGAGGTGCTGGGAGCCCAGTTCCTCTAGCGCACGCAGGAGCCCGGGCATCGCAGCGGTCACCGACGCGACCGCCAGGGCCAGCCCGGCGAGACCGTCCTTCTGCGTGTACATGACGTGGTGGATCTTCGAGCGCTTGATGGCTGTGGTCTCATCTGGGTCGTCGAGCTGCCGCAGGTCTGCGGTGACGACGACGTCGAACCCGGCCTTGCTCGCGTCCCGGAAGAGCTGGACGTCCTTCTTGGAGGCCCAACCCAGCTCATGCACATGACGGAACTCGTGACCGCGGGCGACGGTAGGCAGCACCTTCAACAGGACTGCTGGCACCTGCTCGTCGAGCAGCACCCTGAGCCCCACCCGTCAGGCCGCGTCGATGGACCGCAGCGACTCGACGTAGCTCGCGTAGTCCGCTGCCTGCTCGGCAGCGGCCTCAGAGACGCCCGCGTAGTAGCCCGCAACCTCTGATGGCGGGACTCCATCGCCGACCAGACCGGCGACGAGGTCAAACGGGATCCGGGTTCCGGCGATAACGGGGTAGCCGGCCAAGACGTCCTGATCCACCGAGACCTGCTCGCGTGGCTGGAAGAGGTCGGGAACTTCGACGCCGTTGGCGTTGACGAACGGCGCCAACACCTCGCTCATCTCCGCCATGACCTGCTGCCCTGGCTGCTTGACGAGGTCGATCGCCTCGGACTGCGTGACCAAGACGATGCTGCCGTCGGCGGCGACGAGCGTGTATTGAGCCAGGTGCTCTCGGTTGCCCAAGTCTCGCAGCGTGACGACCGCCTTGCGGATGCGTTGGAGGCTGACCTCCTCACGGAGGTAGGCCATCGTGCGCAGCGCGACTACGTCGCGGAATGAGTACAAGGTCCTGCTGTCGCTCGACAGCTCGGGCAGCAGCAGCGGACCGCTTCCGGTCTTCGTGCGCCAGTAGGACAGCTGACGCATGGTGGTGCCGGACAGGGCGGCGGCGATGTGCGTGGCGTACGCCATGACCGTTCCTCCCAGTTCGTGTGCGTCCAGCAGCCTACGGTTCGCCGCGCTTAAGCGTGGGCCAGTTGCGTCCGCGCTGTGCGAAGTGGCGCCTAGCCATGCTCCGACCCAGGTCCGACAGGAAGGTCGAGGCCCAGCATCGGAACGCTCTGGGCGCGACCGACCCATTGCCGCTCGTTGCTGCGGCGGCACGGTGAGCGAGATGGCGAAGATCCGTATTCAGCCGAGCCCTACGCCGTGACCGATTCACGTGAACTTGTCCCGAGCGTGGTGTCCTGGGAGCCTGCGCGCTGGCGCCTCATCGCTTGGCATCTAAGGAACGGCGCAGGGAAGTCGCGCGCCTTCTGGGACGAGGCTGATGCTGAGTGCGAGGCAGTCGAGTGCGAGTGGCGAGCTGAGATGCTGGACCACGTCTGGACCTGCTCGGAGGCCTGGGTGCTGCTGTGGGCCGTCGTCTGGTAGCTCTTCGTGCGGCCCCACCCGTACGCGCTGCTGCAGCTGGGAGCGCGTCAGGAAGATGTTGCGCGGGTCGTCGTTGTAGGCGGTGGGCCGGTCCGTTGTTGTGGTCGTGTAGGTGGACCGTGAGGTGGTTCTCAGCGTGGGCAATCGAACCGACGCCCCGATCGGGTGAATCTTCACGACGCGGCAGAATGCGGCTCGCGGGACGCTCATGTCCCGAAGTCGTGTATCGGATCGGCCGTCCGCGGCCCCGTCAAGGTGCTCCACCTGCCACTGGTGGCACCGCCAAGAGAGCAGCCTCGTGCCCAACCGTCTTGCGAACAGCACCAGTCCCTACCTTCAGCAGCACGCCAACAACCCGGTGGAGTGGTGGGAGTGGGGCCCGGAGGCGTTCGAGGAAGCTCGTGTATCGGACCGGCCGATCCTGCTGTCGATCGGCTACGCAGCTTGTCACTGGTGCCACGTGATGGCCCACGAGTCGTTCGAGGACGAGACCACCGCGGCGTACATGAACGAGCACTTCGTCAACGTCAAGGTCGACCGCGAGGAGCGGCCGGATGTCGATGCGGTCTACATGGAGGCGGTGCAGGCGATGACCGGCCACGGGGGCTGGCCGATGACGTCGTTCCTGACGGCGAAGGGCGAGCCGTTCTTCTGCGGCACCTACTGGCCGAACGAGCGCAAGCACGGCATGCCGAGCTTCGGCGAGGTGCTGTCGTCGGTGGCGCAGACCTGGCAGACGCGGCGCGGCGAGGTCGAGACGGCCGGCGCGGACGTCGTCGCCCGGCTGGCCAAGCCGGCGAGCAGCGAGCGGGCCGAGGTCACCGCGGAGCTGCTCGACGCGGCTGCCAAGAATCTCGCCACGTCGTACGACGGGGTGCACGGCGGCTTCGGGTCGGCGCCGAAGTTCCCGCCGTCGATGGTGCTGGAGTTCCTACTGCGCAGGCACGCCCGGACGGGTGCGGGGCTGGAGAAGGTGGACCACACCTGCCAGGCGATGGCCCGCGGCGGGATGTACGACCAGCTCGCCGGCGGCTTCGCGCGCTACGCCGTCGACGGCCAGTGGGTGGTGCCGCACTTCGAGAAGATGCTCTACGACAACGCCCTGCTGCTGCGGGTCTACGTCCACTGGTGGCGGGCGAGTGGTTCGGCGTTCGCCCGGCGGGTGGTGATCGAGACGGCCGACTTCCTGTTGCGCGACCTGCGGACGCCGCAGGGTGGGTTTGCCAGCGCGCTCGACGCGGACACCGACGGGGTCGAGGGGCTGACCTACGCCTGGACCCCTCGGGAGCTCGTCGAGGTGCTCGGTGAGGACGACGGGGCGTGGGCCGCGGAACAGTTCGACGTGACGGCGAAGGGGACCTTCGAGCACGGGACGTCGGTGCTGCAGCGGCTGGCCGAGCCGTCCGACGAGGGCCGCTACGCCAGCGTCTGCGCGCGGCTGCTCGAAGCCCGCGGATCGCGGCCGCAACCGGGCCGGGACGACAAGGTGGTGGCTGCCTGGAACGGCCTGGCCGTCGCCGCCCTGGCCGAGGCCGGCGTCCTGCTGGGCCGGCCTGACTACCTCGAGGCGGCGTCTCGATGCGCTGAGCTGGTGCGGTCGCTGCACTGGGTCGATGGGCGGTTGCGGCGGGTGTCGCGCGACGGCGCGGTCGGCGCCCACGCGGGTGTGCTCGAGGACTACGCCGACGTGGCCGAGGGCCTGCTGGCGCTCTACCAGGCCACCGGCGACCTGGACCAGTTGCGTGGCGCGCACGCCCTGCTCGAGGTCGTCCTCACCCGGTTCGCCGACGGCCACGGCGGCTTCTTCGACACCGCCGACGACGCCGAGCAACTCGTCCGCCGTCCGCAGGACCCCACCGACAACGCGACCCCGTCCGGGGCGGCCGCGGCGGCCGGCGCGCTGCTCACCTACGCCGCGCTGACCGGCTCCGACCGGCATCGCACCGCGGCTGAGCAGTGCCTGGCGACGCTCGCCCCGCTGTTCGGGCGCTACGCCCGCTTCGCCGGTTGGGCCTGCGCAGTGGGCGAGGCCCTGGTGGCCGGTCCGGCGGAGGTCGTCGTGCTCGACCGGCCGGATCTGCTGGCGTTGGCCCGCCTGGGCACCTCGCCCGGCGCCGTGATCGCCGTGAACGGCCCGCTGGCCGAGGGGCGCGCCGCCGGTGCGGCGTACGTCTGCCGGCAGTTCGTATGCGAGGCACCGACGACGGACGCGGCGCGGCTACGCGAACAACTCGGCGTGCTGCTGGAGCCCTGAGGCAGCGCTCAGGCCGGGCCGACGCCACAGCGCGTCTGGACGGCCTGCACCACGATCGTCCGTCGGCCGCCAGGCGACACGGCGAGCCGGACGGAGCGGGCGAGCCTGCCCGGGGGGACGAGCCGTAGCGCCAGCACGCCACGTGCCAGCCCGGGTAGGGCCAGCACGCAGTCGACGGCCACGACCATCCGCACCGTGCTCAGCCCGCCTTCGTCGAACGCCGGCGCGAGCACCCGGTCGACCCGGACCCCGGCGACCTGCAGCTCGGCCAGCTCGATCCGGGTCCCCGGCAGGGCACCGAGCACGTCTATCCGTACGACGAGATCGCCGGCGACCTCGGCTGTTCCGGCGTTGCCGCCGGCCAGCTGCAGGACCGTCCCCAGCTGGGCCCGCCCGGTCGCCGGCTGCTGCCCCGAGGCCTGGGCGATGACCAGTGCAGCGAGCAGTGCGACGCCGGCGAGCAGCGGGAGCCGGCGGCGGGGCCACCAGCCAGGCCGACGTCGCTCCGAACCCTGCGACAGCACCTCGCTCACCTGCGGATGGTAGATCGGGAATGTCGACGGCACCTCCTTGCTTCTGTAGTGATGTAAGTGTGTAATCAAAACCGAACAGGAAGGGGACTGCCATGAGGCACCCCACCAACGACAGGCACGGGCGGATGGGACCGCGAGGCGGTCGCGCCCACCACGAGGCGGCAGAGGTGCCGGCCGCCGAGGGCATCGAAGGCTGGTTTGCCGGGCGACTGCCCGACGGCTGGTTCGAGGGCCCGCCGCAGGTCACCGTCGACCGCGATGAGGTCATCGTCGTCGGCACCGTCGAGGCCCCGGCCGCAGGTGCGGACGAGGCGGCAACCGCCGCCGCCGAGGCCGGCCGGATCACCCGGTTCCGGGAGGAGACCCGCGAGCAGCGGATCTCGATCGCCCGGGAGGCCGAGCACCGCTACGGGCGCAAGGTCGCCTGGGGGGCGCAGGCCGGGGGCACCCGGCAGGTCTTCACGACCGTGTCGGTCCCGGTGATGACCCGGCTCCGCCAGCCCGAGCGGCAGGTGCTCGACACGTTGGTCGACAGCGGCGTCGCGCGCAGCCGGTCGGAGGCGCTCGCCTGGTGCGTCAAGCTGGTCGGCAACCACGCCGACGAGTGGCTCGGCGAGCTGCGCAACGCGATGGAGTCGGTGCAGAAGGTCCGCGACGCCGGACCGGCCAGCTAGCCATCGCACCCTCGGCCCACTCCGTCGTACGACGGGGTGGGCCGAGTCGTGCCTTCAGGCCGGCCGGTAGACCGCGAGGCTGACCGCGATGTAGTGGACGGTGAACGCGGCGAGTGTGCAGGCGTGGAACACCTCGTGGAAGCCGAACCATCTGGGCGAGGGGTCGGGCCGCTGGGTGGCGTACACGACGGCGCCCGCCGTGTAGCAGGCGCCGCCGGCGAGCAGCAGGACGAGCACGGCCACGCCGCCCGCGTGCAACAGCTGCGGTAGGACGCCGAGGGCGGTCCAGCCGAGCACGAGATAGAGCGCCACGAAGACCCAGCGCGGAGGCTGGCGCACCGCATTGCGGGCCACGACGCCCGCCAGCGCACCACCCCAGACGAGGGCGAACACGACGTCCCTCGTCGTCCCCTCCAGCAGCAGCAGGGTGAAGGGCGTGTAGGTGCCGGCGATCAGAATGAAGATCATCGAGTGGTCGAGCCGCATCATCACGGCGTGTGCGCGCGGCGACCAACGGCCCCGGTGATAGGCGGCCGAGGTGCCGAACAGCAGCACCACACTACTGGCGTAGATCACCGCGGACGTACGGGCCAGCGAGCCCGACGCGAGGCAGATCAGCGCCGTCCCGGTCACCAGCGAGATGGCGAACGCCGCCTCGTGCAGTACGCCGCGCAGGTGTGGCTTGAGCGCGGCCTCGACCCGATCGAGCGTGCTGCCGACTGTTTCGCTCACGTTGCTCCCAGGGTGGCGCGGTGCCCGATCTCACAGCATGGGGGACTGTCCGGCCGGGTATCAACCGGAGACACTTGTCGTCCTCGTGCTGCTCCAGACGCCCCACCCTCGATGGAGAGGATCCCATGACCACCGCACCGACATCCATCCCCGGGCTCGACCAGGCCCCCACCAGCAACCCCACGCTGCTGGCCTGGGTCCGGGACGTCGCGGCGCGCACGACGCCCGACCGGGTCGAGTGGTGCGACGGCTCCGAGCAGGAGTGGCAGCGCCTGACCGCCCTGCTCGTCGAGCACGGCACCTACACCAAGCTCGACGAGACCAAGCGGCCGAACAGCTTCTACGCCGCGTCGGACCCGAGCGACGTCGCGCGGGTCGAGGACCGCACCTTCATCTGCTCCGAGCGGGAAGCGGACGCCGGACCGACCAACAACTGGGTGGCGCCGGACGAGATGCGGGCAACCCTGGCCACCCTGTTCGACGGCTGCATGCGCGGTCGGACGATGTACGTCGTGCCGTTCAGCATGGGCCCGATCGGCGGTGAGCTCAGCCAACTCGGGATCGAGATCACCGACTCGGCGTACGTCGTGACGAGCATGAAGGTGATGACGCGGATGGGCACCGCCGCCCTCGACGCGATCGGTGCGGACGGCTTCTTCGTCCCGGCCGTGCACAGCGTCGGCGCGCCGCTCGAACCCGGCCAGGCAGACGTCCCGTGGCCGTGCAACGACACGAAATACATCGTGCACTACCCCGAGACCCGCGAGATCTGGTCCTACGGCAGCGGTTACGGCGGCAACGCGCTGCTCGGCAAGAAATGCTTCGCGCTGCGCATCGCCTCGGTGATGGCCCGCGACGAAGGCTGGATGGCCGAGCACATGCTCATCCTGAAGCTGACGCCGCCCACCGGCGAGCCGAAGTACGTCACCGCGGCGTTCCCGAGCGCCTGCGGCAAGACCAACCTGGCGATGCTGCAGCCGACCATCCCGGGCTGGCGGGTCGAGACCGTCGGCGACGACATCGCCTGGATGCGCCTGGGCAAGGACGGCCGGCTCTACGCGATCAATCCGGAGGCCGGCTTCTTCGGGGTCGCCCCCGGCACCGGCGAACAGACCAACGCCAACGCCGTACACACCTTCTTCGGCAACTCCATCTTCACCAATGTGGCCCGCACCGATGACGGCGACGTGTGGTGGGAGGGGTTGACCGAGCAAGCCCCCGCGCACCTGATCGACTGGCGGGGCAACGACTGGACACCTGAGTCCGAGACGCCGGCGGCGCACCCCAACGCCCGCTTCACCACGCCGGCCGGGCAGTGCCCGACCATCGCCCCGGAGTGGGAGGACCCGAAGGGGGTGCCCATCTCGGCGATCCTGTTCGGTGGGCGTCGGGCCAGTGCCGTGCCCCTGGTGACCGAGTCCTTCGACTGGCAGCACGGCGTCTTCCTCGGCAGCACCGTGTCGTCCGAGACCACCGCAGCTGCCACCGGAGCGATCGGCCAGCTCCGCCGCGACCCCTTCGCCATGCTGCCGTTCTGCGGCTACAACATGGGCGACTACATGCAGCACTGGCTCGATGTGGGCGACGCGACCACCGCCGACAAGCTGCCGAAGATCTACTACGTCAACTGGTTCCGTAAGGACGCCAGTGGCAAGTGGCTCTGGCCCGGTTTCGGGGAGAACTCCCGCGTCCTGAAGTGGATCATCGACCGGATCGACGGCGCCGCCGAGGGGGTTGCCACACCGATCGGCATCGTGCCGGCCAAGGGCGAGCTCGACCTCGTCGGCTTGGATGTCCCGGCCGAGGACCTCGACCTCCTGCTCAGCGTCGACGCCGACATCTGGAAGCAGGAAGCCGGTCTCGTGCCGGAGTTCTTCGCCCAATTCGGCGCCCACCTGCCGCAGGCGATGACCGACGAGCACGCCAAGCTGGTCCAGCGCCT
>JAYSQK010000090.1:0-7095 GCA_043721555.1 Frankiales bacterium | reverse complement strand
CGCGGGCCTCGAAGCCGCGCTGCAGGCCGGGGGTCTGCTGGACGCCTGGGTCACCCCCGACGGCGCGCTGCTCGACGTGGACGACGCTGTCGTGACCGCCGGGACGCCGCTGGGGACGCCGCTGTCGGCCGCCCTGCGCCCGGCCGTCGGACCCGAGGCCCCGGTCGCCGACCAGATCGTTACCGCGGTGCTGGCCGGGATCGGCCTCGGCGCCGGCACGGGCGACACCTGGGTGGCGACCGACGGGCGGTTCCGGGTCGGCGTCCTCGAGGGTCGCTGGCGCAAGCCCACGGCGCAGTACGTCGGGGCCGGTGCGCGCGCGGCCGCCCGCCTCATCCGGCTGGCGGAGATCGCCATGGCGGTCGCCGAGCTCGATCGTCAGCTGGCGCAGCTGCAGGAGCAGCGGCTGGCCGTCCGGACCCGCCGGACGGCCGTCGACGCAGACCTGGCGGCGTTGCCGGACGACCGGCTGCTGCGCGACGCCGCGGCCGCAGAGACCGGCCGGGTGACGGGTCTGGCCGAGCGGGAGGATCGGCTGCACGCCCGGTCGGGGGCGCTCGAGCGGGCCCGCGGCGAGCTCGCCGCCGCACACGACGTCCGCGACCGCGACGCCGACGCGACCGGGCTGCCGGCCGGCGCCGAAGCTTTGAGCGTCGTCGAGGCGGCGCTGGCCGACTACCGGGTGGCGCTCGCCCGGCTCTGGCCGGCGCTCGGGCAACGCGATGGCGCGGCGGCGCGCGCCGACGGATCGCGCACCGAGCTGATGTCCGCGCAGGACGTGCACCTGCGACGTGCGGCTGAGGTTCGGGTTGCGCACCTTGACGCCGAGGGCGCCGAGGCCGCCCGCGACGCGCTGCAGGGCACGGTGGGCGCCGCGGTGGCGGAGGTCGAGCGCCGGCTCAGGAGCGCCCAGGCGCTCCGCCGGGCGCTTAGGGACGAGGACCAACGGTTGGCCGCCCAGCGGCTCGAGCTGCGGGACGCGGTCGGCGCCGCCCGTGGCAGCGCCGAGGAGTTGGCGGACCGGCTGGCCGACGACGCCGCCGTACGCCAGAAGGCCGTTGAAGGGCTGCGGTCCTTCGCCGCGACCGGACTGCTCGCCGTCGCCCTGCCCGAGCTTCAGATCCCCGACACGGCAGCGGAGTGGGCGCCGACCCCGGCCGTGCTGCTCGCCCGGTCGGTGGAGAGCCAGCTGTCGGGCACTGACGACGACGAGCCGGCGTGGGCGCGGGCCACCCGGCTGGTGCAGGAGCAGCTCGCCGTGCTGGGCGAGGTGCTGAGCCGGGCCGGGGACGCCCTGTCCCCGCTGCCGACCGACCACGGCATCGTCGTGACCGCGACCTGGCGCGGCCGCGAGGTGCCGGTCAGCGAGCTCGCCGCGGGGCTCGACACCGAGCTGGCCGACCGGGAGCGGCTGCTGTCGGCCAAGGAGCGGACGCTGCTCGAGAACCACCTCGTCAGCGACGTGGCATCCCGGCTGCAGGAGCTGATTCGGGCCGCCGAGGGCGAGGTGGCGTCGATGAACCGTGAGCTGGCCGAGCGCCCGACCAGCACCGACATGACGCTGCGGTTCCTTTGGGTGCCGCGCGAGGACGGCCCGACCGGGTTGGCACAGGCGCGGCAGCGGCTGCTGCGCCAGCAGAGTGACGCCTGGAGCGAGGACGACCGGGCGGCGGTCGGTGCGTTCCTGCAGCAGGAGATCGCCGAGGTGCGGCTGCGCGACCCGGCGGGGACCTGGACCGACCACCTGCGGGAGGCGCTCGACTACCGGGCGTGGCACAGCTTCCGGATCGAACGCCGGCAGGACGGCCGGTGGCGGCCGGCGACCGGCCCGGCGTCCGGCGGTGAGCGGGTGCTGGCCGCAACGATCCCGCTGTTCGCGGCGGCGTCGGCGCACTACGCGTCCGCCGGGAGCCCGCACGCACCGCGGCTGGTGCTGCTCGATGAGGCGTTCGCCGGGGTGGACGACGACAGCCGGGCCAAATGCCTCGGGCTGCTGGCGGCGTTCGACCTCGACTACGTCTTGACCAGCGAGCGCGAGTGGGGCTGCTACCCCACCGTGCCGGGGCTCGCGATCGCTCAGCTCTCCCGGCGCGACGGCATCGACGCGGTGCTCGTCACCCGCTGGGAATGGGACGGCCACGCCCGGAGCGCCGCCCACGTCGAGCTGCCGCCGATGACCGCCCCGGTGTGACCGCTCCGGCGGACCGGCTGGCCCGGTTGCTCGGTGGCGACGACCTCGGCTGGCTGCGTCAGCGGGCCCGGCAGGCGCTGGAGCGCGGCCGACCCCTCGGCTCGGTGACGCTGCGCTCGGCAACGCCCGGCCAACGTGCCGCGGTGGCCGGGCTGCTCGGCCGTCGACTGCCGACCGGCGGCGCGCTCACTGTGCGGCTGGCCGACGTCGAGGCGGTCCTGCGCGACAGCGGCCTGTGCGACGACCTCGCGTCCGCGGTCGCCCTGCTCGACGGGCCGTTGCGGGACCGGCGGTCCGAGCGGGAATCCGCGTCGGCACAGCGCGAGGCGCCGTACGACGCCGTGCGCGTGTGGCTCGCCGGCCACCCACTGGCTCCGTGGGTCGAGGTGTGGCTGACGGCGGTACGCCGGAGCGGGCTGCTGGCCCGGCTGCCGGATGCTGCCCTCTGCGCACCGGCGCTGGTCCAGTCGCTGTCGATCGCGTGGTCGCTGACGTCGACACCGCAACCGCAGCCGGTGGCCCGCAACGAGTTGGCCGCGCAGACATGCGGCGACGCACACGCGCTCGATGACGGGTCGGTCCGCAGCGCCCTGGTGTTGCGTGCGCTGGCGACCGCCGCGGGGGTGCCGCTGCCGGCAACCACCGCTGAGCGACGGCAGCTCTGGGACCGGTTCGGGGTGGCGGCCGACACGGTGTCTTCGACCTGCCTCGTGCTCGGGCTGCGCCCGCTGTCGTCGTCGCCGGGGGCGCTCCGGCTGCGGGCCGCGGCCGACGCCGGCGACCCGGTCCATCTGACGGCCTGGGATCTGCGCCGCAGCGAGCTCGACGTCCCGGTCGGCGTGGTCGTGCTGGTCTGCGAGAACCCGCGGGTGCTGGAGTCGCTGGCGCAGCGGCGGCTCGGCGAGGTGGCCGCGGTCTGCACCGCCGGGATGCCGAACCTCGTGGTGGTGTCCGTGCTCGCCGGGCTCCGGGCGGCTGGTGCGGAGCTGCGCTATCACGGCGACTTCGACTGGCCGGGCGTCGCGATCGCCAACCGGTTGGTCGCGACGGCTGGCTGCGAGCCGTGGCGGATGTCGGCAACCGACTACCTCGCAGCAGCCCGCCCGGATGGGGTGCCGCTCTCGGGGGCCTGCGTCACGCCGACCTGGGACGCCGACCTCGGGCCGGCCATGCAGCGGACCGGCATCGCCGTCCACGAGGAAGCCGTGCTCGACGCGCTGCTTTCCGCGCTCTGAGCTCGGCTGTCAGACCTCGGCCGGCAGCGGTGTCTTCCAGTTCAGCCCGGGAAAGCGGGCGAAGCCGTGGTCGGAGGTGACCCAGGTCGCTCCGTGCTCGATGGCCAGCGCCGCGAGGTAGGCGTCCGGTACGACGTTGCCGCGGGCGGTCACTGACCGGCACAGCCGGTTGAACAGCTCCCAGTGCCGCGGTCCGGAGCGGACGGCGACGGCGGCGGGGGACCCGAGGACGGCAGCACAGAAGTCCAAGGCGACGGTCGGCGGCGTCGGCTCGAGGTAGACCCGGTGGTGGGTGCTGATCCGCACGAAGGAGGCCAACACCAGTTCACTGACGCCGAACGGCTCCTCGCCGACGAGAGCGGCCTGCAGCCAAGCGCGGTGCTCCTCAAAACGTGGACTCTCCGGGCGGTGGGCGTACAGCAGGACGTTGACGTCAGCCAGCAACACGGCGGTCGCCGTCCTGGTCGAGCAACGCGGACAATCCGTCCTTGTCCTCGAGGTCGACCCCGGGCAACAGACCGCCGCCACCGAAGACCGGCAGCTCGCGCGCGACGGCGGGTTGCGGGGCGCGCTGCGTGAACAGCACGCGCAGCGCGTCGTCGACGATGTCGCCCAGGGAACGACCTGTCCGGGCGGCCACCTGTCTGGCTTCAGCCAGCAGGTGGTCATCAATCGACACCGTCGTCCGCACCGGTGCATCGTAACATCACCCAGCTGCATCATGATGCAGACGATCGGAGACCTCTTTGAGGTCGCCCTGTTCCCCGACCCAGCTGTCGATCCGGTGCCACAGGTCGAACAGCCACTCGGTGATCTCCTGTTCGCCCGACGGCACACCGGCGGCCGGCTCCCGCCACCACAGCACCTCGAGCTCGCGGCGCAACGGGAGCGCCGACCACACGCTCTGCAGATCCTGCAGGTGGTCGTGGCCGGTGTGGCCGAACACCACGACGTCCGCGGTCGGCGCGGCCGCGAGGGCAGCCACCGTCCCGGCCGGCCGGGGCGGCAGCACGTGCACCATCTGTGCGGCTCGCTCGGCCTGCACGCGGAGTCCCTTGCGGCGCAGCCGGGCGACGGCCAGCCGCTGCCGGGTCGGGGTCCAGTCGCCGCCCTCGGGGAACAGCACCAGCGCGTCGTGCGGCCGCAGGCTCCCGGCGAGCTCGGCGATGGCAGCGGTCGCAACGTCACCCCCGGGCCCGATGAAGCGGCAGCCGAGCCGGGAGAGCAGCACGTCGATGGACGGGTCCAGCCGGAGCCGCTCGGTGAGCACGATCCGGGGGGCCCGGTCGTAGCGGCTCATCAGCAGGTGCACGAGCACGAACGACGCGCCGGGCCCGGCGTGCCGGGCGAGGACGAGCACCGGCTCCGCGCCGCCCATCCGGGCCGGGTCGAGCGGCTGCGAGACCGGCTCGTGCACCTGCAGCCGGAAGCGGAAGGTGTAGCCGGCCAGGCCAACGAGGGCGCCGAGGAACCGCCGCAGCACGGCCAGGTGCAACTGCTGCGAGCGCGGGCTCCCCAGCCGCCGGGCGAACCGGAGCCAGAGCGCCAGACAGGCCACCAGGCAGGCGGTCTCGCCCAGCAGGTAGGCGATCCCGAACAGCCACACGCGCGGCAACCGCCAGCGCACCCTGCCCCGGCGTACGACCGTCAGGGCGAGCGCCACGATGGCGTGCCCGACCAGGACGAAGGGGAACAGCGCGAGCGCGACGGCGGCCAGCAGGGGCATGAGTGGCGCCAGCAGGACCCGCCGGAGCCACAGCGGCGGGATCCACATCGCTAGCCCTCGGCCAGATAGGCGGCGGTGGCGGCGCGCGCCTTGGCGATCCGTGGCCGAATGCCGCGAGCGTCCCGGTAGCGGACGGCGGCAAGCGGCACGGTGTCGTCGCCGGTCGGCAGCACGTGCACGGACAGGTGCGCCGGCAGCGTGGCCATCTCCTCGGTGAAGCGGTGCCGGCGGGCGATCTCGAAGGAGACCAGCCCCACCTCCCACGGCCACCGCGGCGCGGTCAGCGGCCGCTCGATCCGGCCGACCTGCAACACGTAGACCTCGGTGGCGCCGAGCTCGACGGCCCGTCCGACCGGGATCGAGTGCACCAGCCCGCCGTCGACGAAGTGCTCGTCGCCCAACCGGACCGGTGGCAGCAGGCCCGGGACGGCGCAGGAGGCGAGGACCGCGTCGACGATCGGCCCGTCGGTGAACCAGTGCGCCTGGGCGCGTTCGATGCTGGCCGCGACGCACTGGAAGGGCACCGCGAGCTCCTCGATCCGACCGGCACCGGCCTGCGCCTCGATCAGGCCGCGCAACCCAACGTTGTCGTGCAGCGACGTGCGGGTGCGGGCGAGATTCCTGAGCTGGCCGATGACGCTGCTGCCGAAGACGTCCCGGCGCCCGAGCTCGCACCACATCTCGGCCAGCCGGTCAGCCGCCGGCAAACTGGGGTCGGCGGCGACGGCGGCGCCGTTGATGGCGCCCACCGACGAGCCGACAACGAGGTCCGGCACGACCCCTGCCTCGGCGAGCGCCTGCAGCATGCCCACCTCGTTGGCGCCGAGCAGGCCGCCGCCGCCCAGCACGAACGCGATCACTGCGGCTCCGTCCAGGCCGGGGGATTGGTCAGCAGCGCCAGGATGCCACCCTGGCTAGGGTCGGGCCTCGGTGCGCCCGCGCCTCGGATGCGTCGTCTGGTGATCTGTGGACGGTCGGGAACCTCAACGAAGATCACAGCGGTGCCCCGGATTCCGTGGATCACCTGGCTAAGGTCGGTGCATGAGCGATGCAGACCTGCAGTTCTGGTTCGACCCGGTGTGCCCCTTTGCCTGGATGACGAGCAAATGGGTCCGCACGGTCGCCGCACAGCGGGACTACCGAGTCGACTGGCGCTTCATCTCACTGCGGCTGCTCAACGCCCACATCGACTACGACAGGCATTTCCCGCCCGAGTACGAAGCCGGGCACACCGCCGGCCTGCGCCTGCTGCGGGTCGCTGCCAGGACCCGGGCCGAGCACGGTCGGGAGGCCATCGGACCGCTGTACGCCGCGCTCGGGGAGCAGGTCTTCGAGACCGAACCCGGTGCGAGCGTCCCGACCCGCCTTGAGAGAGGAGGCGACCTGCTCGAGCCGGCCCTCACGCAGGCCGGCCTGCCGCTGGAGCTCGCCGGCGCGCTCGAGGACACCTCCTGGGACGCCGAGATCCAGGCCGAGACCGATGCCGCGTTGGCGCTCACCGGCAAGGATGTCGGGACGCCGATCCTGCACTTCGAGCCGCCGCATGGCGTCGCGTTCTTCGGTCCGGTGATCAGCCGGCTACCCGGCGACGAGGAAGCCCTGGAGCTGTGGGACCACGTGATCGCGCTGGCTCGCTTCCCCGGCTTCGCTGAGCTCAAGCGGAGCCTGCGCGAGCTGCCGCAGCTGCCGGCCCTGGGGGTGCCGGCCGACGAGGTCGGCGCGCAGGAGGACTGGCACGGCGGCAGTCGACGCCAGAAGCGTTGACGCTGCTCTCAGCCGAGGGTGCCGCTCGCCCACGCGTGGCTGGTCGCCACGACGTTGCTGACCACCTCGAGCTCCTCGTCGTCCCGCGGCCCGAACAGCATGACCATGCCGGGGGTCACCCTGATGCCGGCGAGGGGATGCGCCACGCCCCAGCCCTTGCCCACGAGGTCGGCCGCGAG
>JAYSQK010000089.1:0-1939 GCA_043721555.1 Frankiales bacterium | reverse complement strand
TGGGCGAGGCCGTGATCGAACGCGAACACGACCGCTGCGGCCCGGTCTCTGAGGCTGAGTTTGGCGAACAGGTGCCCGATGTGGGTCTTGACTGTGCCTTCCCCCAGAAACAAGTCACCGGCGATCTCACTGTTGCTGCGCCCGGCGCCGATCAAGGCGAGCACGTCGCGTTCCCGTCCGGTCAGGACCTCGAGGGCGTCGTCGGGGGTGCTGCGTCGCGGTCCGGACCGGTAGGCCTGAAGGACCCGACCGGTCACTGCCGGGTCGAGCCAGGAACCGCCCTCGGCGACCGTGCGTACGGCGCGCTGCAGGTCTTCCGCGGGCACGCCCTTGAGCAGGAATCCAGCGGCGCCGGCCCGCAGTGCTCCGGCGAGGACCTCGTCGTCCTCGAAGGTCGTCAGGACCAGCACCGGGGGCATGTCTGCCGCTGCCCGCAGATCCCGGGTGGCCGTGACGCCGTCGACGACGGGCATCCGGATGTCCATCAGCACCACATCCGGCCGACACCGCTGGGCGGTGGCGACGATCCCGGTCCCGTCGGAGAGTTCGCCGACGATGTCGAAGCCGAACCGCGGCCGCAGGATTCCGCGTAGACCGGCCCTGATCAGCTCCTGGTCGTCCACCACCAACACCCGGACCGCGCTCATGAGGGCAGCACCGCACGTACCTGCCAACCGCCGGAGGCGGATGGGCCGGCCTCGCACTGGCCGCCGAGAGCCTCCGCCCGCTCGCGCATGTTCAGCAATCCGATGCCAGCGCCCGCCGCCCCCGGATCCGGGGAAGCGCCGGTGCTGTCGACGGTGAGCACCGAGGAACGCCGCCCGATCTCCAGCCGCACCGCAGCGTGCTTGCCGGTCCCGTGCCGGACGGCGTTGGTCAACGACTCCTGCAGAATTCGGTACAGGGTCAGGGCGGTCGTGGCGGCAAGCCGCGTCGGGTCGCCCGTCACGTCGTAGGCCACGTCAGCGCCGGCCCGTCGGAACCCCTCGACCAGGGCGGGGAGCTGCTCGGCGCCAGGGAGCGGCTGCAGTGAAGGTGAGCCGTCCCGCAGCAGTCCCACGGCGTGCCGGACCTCGGTCAGGCTCTGCCGCCCGAGTTCCTCGGCCTGGGCGAGCGCCGCCGCCGCCCCGGACGGGTCGTCGGCAACCGCCAGGCGCGCGCTGCTCAGGTGCAGGAGCGACACCGTGAGCGAGTGCCCGATCACGTCGTGGAGCTCCCGGGCGACCCGGCTGCGCTCCTCGCCCCGGATGCGGTCAGCGAGCCCGGCCTGCGCCTGTCGGAGCTGCTCGATCAGCTCGAGCTGTCGTCGGCCCATCAGGCCCACGACCGCGGTGAACAGCGTGCCGGTGATCCACGCCGCCCAGCCGCTGTTCCCGCCGGACAGCACCGGCTCGACCAGCAGGACGACGACCGCAAGACCGGCAAAGATCGCGGCCGGTCGGGCCCCGCCCTGCAGCGCGCACCAGCCGGCCAGCAGGCAGAGCGCAAACCAGCCGACGTTGTCGCCGGCCCCCTGACACAGGCCGGCGACCGCGCCGCCGGCAAGCAGCGCGGCGCCCAGCAGCCGCCAGCCGGAGGCGGCCAGCAGCGCCGCCGCGACCAGCCCGACCGCGACCAGCACGATCACCACCGGGAGCGGGTCGAGGCTGGGTGCGGCCCCCGCGACGATGAACACCGCCAGCGCCGCCTGCACGAGCCGCTGCCCACGCCGATCGGTCATGCCGCCAGCCTCCACCACCTGCTGATGGTGCGGCAGGGAGCGCTCCCCCCGCGTCAGTCTGTGCGCAGACCCGCTCTACGACCCTGGGCAGAGGTGCGGCTCCCGGTAGCGCTTGCCGGCGCGTTCGTCGGGCTGGTTGGGTTGCCGTCCGATCGAGGGGAAAGGTCACCGATGAGTGCAGCACCCGAGGAGGCGCGCGAGTTCGCCTTCGCGTTCCGG
>JAYSQK010000088.1:0-4397 GCA_043721555.1 Frankiales bacterium | reverse complement strand
CCGGCACCGACCGGCCGTCCACCAGGTGTCCGGTCACCCCGTCGAGCACCGCGTCCGGCGAGCCCCCCGACCGACCCGCGACGACCGGGAGCCCGGTCGCCGACGCTTCGAGGAACACGATGCCGAGCCCTTCCACCTCGAGCCCGCCCCGGCGGCTGCGGCACGGCATCGCGAAGACGTCCCCCGCGTCGTAGTGCGCCGGCAGCTCCTCCCACGGCACCGACCCGGTGAGCACCACCTGCTCGGCGACCCCGATCGAGGCAGCCAGCTTGCGCAGCCGGGGCTCATCCGGTCCTCCGCCGACGCACAGCAGCGCGGCGCCCGGCACGCTCGCCCGGATCGCGGGCAGCGCCCGGATGAGCGCGTCCTGGCCCTTGCGCGGCACCAGCCGGGACACGCACACGACGACGGGACGCCCGGTCAGGCCGAGCCGTCGGCGTACGACGTCGCCGCCACACCCCGGCCGGAAGACAGTGGTGTCGACCCCGCTCGGCAGCTGCTCGAGGCGTACGCCGGGCAAGGCCGGGGCGAGCCGGTCGCGGGTGTAGGCGCCGAGGTAGGTGACGACGTCGACGCTCCGGCCGATCCGCCGGAGTACCTGCCGGGCGCCGGGTAGCAGCGCCCAGCCGACCTCGTGGCCGTGCGTCGAGGCGACCGACCGGGACAGGCCGAGCGGAGCGGCGAGCAGACCGAGCGGCGCCGCCGCCCCGAACCACACCCGGTCGCAGTCTTCCGCGGAAGACACGGCCCGGGCCCGGCGCAGCACATCGGGCACCGGCAGCATCAACGAGCCGGGGTGCCGCACCACCGGGAACGGCTGGGCCGCGTCGAAGGCCGCGGCGCCCGGCCAGGCCGGGGCGTAGACGACGACCTCCCCGTCCGGCTGGCGGGTGGCGAGTGCGTGCACGAAGGCCTGGATGCCACCGGGGCGGGGCGGGAAGTCGTTGGTGACGACCAGCGTCCTCACCGGGGGTGCAGCCCGGCCCAGGCACGGGCCAGCGCGATCCGCTGCGGGCCGCTCGGATGGTCGAAGAACAGCAGGTAGACCAGCGGGGCGGGGTCGAGCGTGGACAGGTTGACCGTCGACAAGCGGTGCTCGCTGGCGATGAAGGTCGGCACGTCGCGGGTGAGCTCGAGCGCGTGCACGTCGGCCCGCGCCTCGATCTGTCGCGACAGCAGGTTGGTGAGCGGCGACAGCGCGAAGGTCGTCGCAGCAGCCAGGAACAGCACCAGCGGGATGATCTTTGGATCCCCGGCGCCGGCCGCCCCGACCCGCCGGAGCACCCAGCCGGACTGCAGCACGAGGAACAGCGCGCACAGTACGGCGGCCGCCGCGAGCGCCCCGATGGCGGTGCCGTGCAGGACGTCCTGACGTTTGGCGTGCCCCAGTTCGTGGGCCACGACGAGCTCGACCTCACGCGGTGAGGATGAGGCCAGCAACGTGTCGTAGAGCACGATCCGACGGGTCGACCCGAAGCCGGACACGTAGGCGTTCAAGGCGGTGGTCCGTCGGGACGCGTCGGCGACGAGCACGTCCTGCACCGGCACGTGGTCGCGCGCCGCGAGCTCGAGCAGGTCGCTGCGCAACTGCCCGGCCGGCAACGAGGTAAAGCGGTTGAACGCCGGCTCGACCAGCACCGGATAGGCGAACGACCCCGCAACGGTCAACCCGGCCGCGACCAGGGACGCCCACGCCCACCACGTCGCCGGGGCCCGCCGGGCGAGCGCGACGACCACGAGGACGACGACCGCGGTGGTGAGCGCGCCGATCCCGAAGCCCTTGAGCCGGTCGACGAGCCAGCCGGCCCAGGTCTGCGTCGACAGGCCGTAGCGCCGCAGCACCACCTCGGCCCGGGCGTCCAACGGCAGGGTCACCAGCGAGCCGATGGCGAGCAGCGCGACGACCGCCAGCAGCGTCTGCAGGACCCATCCGCCGGGCAGGGCCGCGACCAGCCGGGGGCCGAGCCGGGTCAGCCCGAGGGCGCCGGCAACGAGCAGGCCGAGCACCAGCGCGGCGTACGCCGGGGGATGGATCGCGCGGTGGAAGCTCGCCTCGCGGGCGCGTTCGGCAGCGGTGAAGTCGCGGGCCACGTCGACGTGCGGGTGCGCGCCGGGCAGCACCGACAGCGGCACGGTGAACAGGACGACCGCGACGAGCAGGACCAGCACGGCGAGCAGGACGAGCACCGCGGGCCGTCTCACGCGAGCTCTCGGCGCAGGGCGTCGCGCCAGGCCACCGTGAACGCCGCCTCGGTGGTGTGCAACTGCATCATCATCGCCTGGGCGAGCGGATGTCCGGCGCCGACGGTGCGGTAGAGCCGGAGCAGGGCGGGTTCGCCGTAGCTCCGGACGAGCAGGACCACCGCAAGCCAGGACTGCTCGTAGACCTGCGCGAGCGCGGGGTCGCTGCCGGCGAAGGCCTGGTCTGCCGGCAGTCGCGTGGGCAGCCGCCCGGCGCGGACGTCGGCACCGAGCTCACCCGCCGAGGTCGAGAGCGGGACGCCGAGGCCGCGGTACCCGACATAGTCGGCGAGCCCCTCGACGAGCCAGGTGGGCACCGCGGGGCCGGTCGCGTCACGGCTGGCCACGTGCGTGACCTCGTGCGTCAGCACGACCCGGCGGCCGAGCGCGCCGAGCCGGGCGAAGTTCGGCGGGTCGATGAGCACCCGGTCACCGACCGGGTGGTAGCCGCTCCCCCGGTGGGTCAGCTCGGCGGTCGCGAGGGCCGCGATCTGCGACAGGTCACCGATGTCGGGCAGCAGCCGGCGCAACTCGGCCTCGTTGGCCGGGACCACCAGCACGACCCGTTGCGCCCACCGCTGCCCCCACACCGCGGTCACCCGCGGGACGGCGGCGTCGGTCTCGCTCAGCAGCAACCGGACCAGTTCGCCGTTGTCGGGATGGGCCAGCACCAGCGTCGACGCGCCGCGCGCCACGACGACCGAACCGCCGTCCCACAACTCATAGGCGGTCTTGTGCGAGCGGAAGTCGTCGTCGGCCGCGAGGTACCAGCGGCCCGCCCTCCGGACGAAGGTCAGCCCCTGCTGCCGTTCGGTCGGCGCCGCGTCGAAGCCGGCGAGCGCATAGTGCAACGACACATCCGGTGCCCACCAGGTGCCGTATCGACGGTCGAGCGCGCGGTCGGCCGGCCGCGCATGCGTCGGATCGAGGTCGTAGGTCCACACCGACAGCGGGACATCGCGCAGTGCGTCGAGCAGTCGCGTCTGCCTGACCCGCAGCGCCGTCGCCGCCGGGTCGATCGTGTCGAGCAGGCTCACGCGATCGTGCGCCAGCACCGCGGCGGCGCGCTGGTGAAGCAGAGCGCGCACCGCGTCGACCCGATCGGACTTGGCACGCGCGGTGTCGGCGAACGCCGGCACCAGGCGACCGCGGGTCAGCGTCACGGTCGTCGTCGTCGAGTGCTGCAGCACCACCGCGGTGGAGACACTCGCCACCAGTTGCCCGGCGGCGGCGAGCGCGACGAGGCGCACCGACGGTCGGCGGCGGGCGACTCCGGGCACCGCCCGATCCTAGGTGGACGGTCAGGTGTCCGGAACAGGTCACGACACCGCGCTGCTGGGCGGCTGCCCAACGGTCGGCAGGCCCTTCGGCACCAGGCGCAACCGGGGCACCAGGCCGCTCTCGGCCAGGACCGTCAAGGCTCTCCACTCGGGGTCATCCACCTCGACGGGACCGGGTGGCCCGCCGAGTAGGACCGTCACAACGCAGTCGTCGCAGGACAGGTCGCGCATGGCGCACCCGTCGCAATCGATGAGCACAGCAGCCTCCGGGGCCAGTTCGCCGACCGGGATGCCGACCTGGCGGACGCTACGAGCAGGGTCCGACACAAACGCCGCTGCTCACGCCCCCGGCCGGGGAACGACCTCGACGTGGTCCACCGCAGCACACCAGCGGCACGACACGTGCTCGACGATGTCCTGGACGAGCTCGCGCTCCTCGACCGCCTGTTCACCGGCGAGGTCGACGTGGACGTACTCCTGGGCGCGCGTCGACCGGGTCACGTCGAACCGGGTCAGGTTGCCGCACGACCGGCATCGCCAGCGGGTCGTCGGGCCGGGCAGGGGCACTGGCACACCGCCGACCCTAGCGATCCGACCTGGGCCCGCGCAGGCCCCGCAGCAGGATGGCGACCGCGACGAGCACGAGGGCGAGCGCGCCGCCGAGCGGTACGGCGTACGCGGTGACTGGCGGCGTTCGGCCACGGGCGGTCTCGGCGTACGCGGAGGTCGTGGCCGACAGGCCGACGGCGAGCAGACCCATGGCCGTCGCCAGCAGCACGCCGGCGGCCAGGACCGAACCCGCCGTGCGGCTCACCTCAGCGGGTCGGGGACGCCGACGGCGCCGCACTCGTGCACGAGGTGATGGCCGCCGCAGCG
>JAYSQK010000087.1:0-3209 GCA_043721555.1 Frankiales bacterium | reverse complement strand
GCCGGGAACATCGCGATGCGGAGCTGGTTGCGGCCGAGCTTGCGGTAGGGCTCGGTGTCGACCAGGCCATTGGCGCGAAGCACCTTCGCGACCTCGGCGGCGTCGACCGCGGCATCGAAGTCGATCGTGCCGATGACCTGCGACCGCTCTGCCGGCTCGGTCACGAAACACGATGTATAGGGGGTCTTCTCGGCCCAGGTGTAGAGCCGGTGGGACGAGTCGGCCGTCCGGCCCACCGCCCAGTCGAGGCCGCCCTGGCCGTTGAGCCATTCGACCTGGCTCATCATCAGGTGGATCGTCGACAGCGCCGGGGTGTTGTAGGTCTGGTCGAGCTTGCTGTTGTCGATCGCGATCGTCAGGTCGTACGACGCCGGCACCCACCGGCCGCTCGCCTTGATCGCGGCGACCCGCTCGAGCGCAGCGGGGGACATCAGCGCGAACCACAGTCCCCCGTCGGAGGCGAAGCACTTCTGCGGGGAGAAGTAGTAGACGTCGAATTGGGATGCGTCGACCGGCAAGCCGCCGGCGCCGGAGGTGGCATCGACCGCCACCAGCGCGCCGTCGTCGGCCCCCTCGACCCGCCTGATCGGCATCATCACGCCGGTCGAAGTCTCGTTGTGGGTCAGGGCATACAGGTCGATGCCCGCCTCGGCGACGGGCACCGGGTGGGTGCCCGTCGCGCTCGTCACGAGTGACGGTTCGCCGAGGAAGGGCGCCGCGGCCGCCGCCTGCGCAAACTTGCTGGAGAACTCGCCGAACGTGCAGTGCTGCGACCGTTCGCTGATCAGGCCGAAGGTGGCGATGTCCCAGAACTCGGTCGCCCCCCCGTTGCCGAGCACCACTTGATAGCCGTCGGGCAGGGCAAACAACTCGCGCAGCCCCGAGCGCACCCGGGCGACGACGTCGCGAACGGGTGCCTGCCGGTGCGACGTACCGAGGTAGCTGCGGCCGGTGGCGACGAGGGCGTCGAGTTGGGCCTCGCGGATCTTGGACGGGCCAGCGCCGAACCGGCCGTCCTGGGGCAGTAGGGCGGCCGGGATCTCGATCGCAGCCATCAGACCTGGTTGCCCACGGGCAGCACGTCCGAGGGGACGGCGGAGACGGGACGCGGCCCCGGCCCGACGTACTTCGCGGACGGGCGGATCAGTTTGTTGAGCCGCTTCTGCTCCAGGATGTGCGCGGACCAGCCGGCGGTGCGGGCGCAGGTGAACATCGAGGTGAACATGTGCGGGGGCACCTGGGCGTAGTCCAGGACGACGGCCGACCAGAACTCCACGTTGGTGCGGAGCGGTCGGTCGGGATAGCGCTCGGCGAGCTCGGCGACCGCCGCCTGCTCCAGGGCGTCGGCGACCTCGTAGCGGGTCGAGCCGAGCTCCTTGGCCGTGCGGCGAAGCACGCGGGCGCGCGGGTCCTCGGCGCGGTAGACCCGGTGGCCGAAGCCCATCAGGCGGTCGCCCCGGTCGAGCAGGCCCTTGACGTACTTCACCGGGTCGCCGCTCTTCTCGACCTCGTCGAGCATGGTGAGCACGCGGGACGGCGCACCGCCGTGCAGTGGACCGGACAGCGCGCCGATCGCGCCGGAGATGCTCGCCGCGGCATCGGCGCCGGTCGAGGCGATGACCCGTGCGGTGAAGGTCGAGGCGTTCATGCCGTGCTCGGCTGCGGACACGAAATAGGCGTCGACGGCCTTGACGTGCGCCGGGTCGGGCTCGCCCTGCCAGCGGATCATGAAGCGCTCGACGATGGTGTGCGCCTTGTCGACCTCGCTCTGCGGGATCATCGGCTTGCCGAGTCCGCGCGCCGACTGGGCGACGAAGGCCAGCGTCATGACCGACACCCTGGCCAGGTCGGTACGGATCTGCGGCTCGTCGATGTCGAGCATCTGCTGCAGGCCCCACGCCGGCGCGAGCATGGCCACGGCCGACTGCACGTCGACGCGGATGTCGCCGGAGTGCACCGGGAGCGGGAACGGCTCAGCCGGCGGCAGGCCCGGGTTGAACTTGCCGTCCACCAGCAGGCCCCACACGTTGCCGAAGGACACGTTGCCGACGAGGTCCTCGATGTCGACGCCGCGGTAGCGCAGCGCGCTGCCCTCCTTGTCGGGCTCGGCAATCTCGGACTCGAAGGCGACCACGCCCTCCAGACCGGGCTTGAAGATGGTCTCGTCGGCCATGGTGTGGCGCTCCTTGCGTCGGCGGGTGTTGCCCCTGCGGCGCATTCTGCCGTGCCTGGCTGCGGGGTGTGCGACAGGCTGCTCGTCATGGCCAGCGATGCGGCAGGGATGCGGCGGGACTACTCCCGCGACGGGCTGTCGGAGACCGAGTTGGCGCCGACCTGGCACGAGCAGTTCGCCCGCTGGTTCGCCGATGCGGCCTCGGCCGGGCTCGCCGAGCCCAACGCGGTCGTGCTCGCGACCGCCGACGTCGAGGGTCGGCCCAGCGCCCGCACCGTGCTGCTCAAGGCGCACGACGAACGCGGCCTGGTCGTCTTCACCAACCTGACCAGCCGGAAGGGTCGCGAGGCGCTGGCCAACCCGCATGCCTCGCTGGTCTTCCCCTGGGTCGAGCTCGAACGGCAGGTCATCGTGGTCGGCACAGTCGAGCAGGTCAGCCGCGAACAGACGGGCGCCTACTTCCACTCCCGCCCGCGCAGCTCGCAGGTCGGCGCGTGGGCGTCACACCAGTCGAGCGTCGTGGCCGGTCGGGAGGTGCTCGAGCAGCGGGCGGCCGAGCTCGAGGCACGGTTCGCCGGCGCGGATGTGCCGGTGCCCGACTTCTGGGGCGGGCTGCGGATCGCCCCCGTTACCGTCGAGTTCTGGCAGGGCCGCCCGTCCCGGCTGCACGACCGGCTCCGCTACCGCCTCGACGGCGAGCAGTGGAGGGTCGAGAGACTGTCCCCGTGACGGCGCTCGAGGACTCCCCGCGCCGCCGGCTCGCCGGGCTCACCCTCGACCTCACGCCGCTGCGCCGCTCGCCCGCCTTCCGCAACCTGCTGATCGGCGACGCCGTCTCGGTCATCGGCACCCAGGTCACGCTCGTCGCGGTGCCGCTGCAGGTCTACGCGCAGACCCGGTCAGCCGCCGCGGTGGGCCTCGTCGGGCTCGCCGGGCTCGTCCCGCTGATCGTCTTCGGCCTGTACGGCGGGGCAGTGGCCGACGCCGTCGACCGGCGGCGCCTCGTGCTCGCCACGACCTGCTGCCAGGCCGGGCT
>JAYSQK010000086.1:0-9116 GCA_043721555.1 Frankiales bacterium | reverse complement strand
GCCGACAAGGACGGCGTGCCGGCCAAGGTCGCTCACATCGAGTACGACCCCAACCGCACCGCCCGCATCGCCCTGCTGCACTACGCGGACGGCGAGAAGCGCTACATCGTGGCGCCGAACAAGCTCGCGCAGGGTGACACGGTCGAGACCGGTTCGGGCGCAGACATCAAGCCGGGCAACAACCTCCCGCTGCGCAACATCCCGGTCGGCACGGTCATCCACGGCATCGAGCTCCGTCCCGGTGGCGGCGCGAAGATCGCCCGCTCGGCCGGGGCCAGCGTCCAGCTCGTCGCCAAGGACGGCCCCTACGCCCAGCTGCGGATGCCCTCGGGCGAGATCCGCAACGTCGACCTGCGCTGCCGCGCCTCGATCGGTGAGGTCGGCAACGCCGAGCAGTCCAACATCAACTGGGGCAAGGCCGGCCGGATGCGCTGGAAGGGCAAGCGCCCGTCCGTCCGTGGTGTCGCCATGAACCCGGTCGACCACCCGCACGGTGGCGGTGAGGGCAAGACCTCCGGTGGTCGCCACCCCGTCAACCCGGCCGGCAAGCCTGAGGGCCGCACCCGCCGCCGCAAGCCGAGCGATGCGCTCATCGTCCGCCGCCGCAAGACCAACAAGAAGCGCTAGGGGTAGACAGCCGTGCCGCGCAGTCTGAAGAAGGGCCCGTTCGTCGACGACCACCTGCTCAAGAAGGTGGACGTCCAGAACGACAAGGGCACCAAGAACGTGATCAAGACTTGGTCGCGCCGTTCGACGATCATCCCGGACATGCTCGGGCACACGATCGCCGTGCACGACGGTCGAAAGCACGTGCCGGTCTTCGTGACCGAGGCGATGGTCGGGCACAAGCTCGGCGAGTTCGCCCCCACGCGCACCTTCCGTGGGCACGTCAAGGATGACCGGAGGGCTCGACGTGGCTGAGAACAAGACCCGGCACCTACCGGCCAATGCCGCGCTCGCCCAGGCGAAGTACATCCGGATGACACCGATGAAGTGCCGCCGCGTCGTGGACCTCGTCCGGGGCATGCCGGTCGACTCGGCCCTGGACATCCTGCGCTTCGACGTGCATGCGGCGTCCGAGCCGGTGGCCAAGGTGCTCGCCAGCGCGGTGGCCAACGCCGAGCACAACAAGCAGCTCAACCGGCGCGACCTGTTCGTCGCCCAGGCCTACGTCGACGAGGGCCCGACCCTCAAGCGTTTCCGGCCCCGGGCGCAGGGGCGCGCCTACCGCATCCGCAAACGCACCAGCCACATCACGGTGGTCGTGCAGTCCGTCCTCGACGAGGTCGGCGCCGGCGCCACGAAGACGAAGGGCGGGGCCCGCTGATGCGGAGCATCGTTGTCATGGACGGGGGGGCGGTCTAGTGGGTCAGAAGGTCAACCCGCACGGCTTCCGGCTCGGGATCACCACCGACTGGACGTCCCGCTGGTACGCGGACAAGAACTATGCCGAGTACGTGAAGGAAGACGTCGCGATCCGACGGATGATGAGCAAGGGCATGGAGCGTGCCGGTATCTCCAAGGTGGAGATTGAGCGCACCCGTGACCGGGTCCGGGTGGACATCCACACGGCCCGCCCCGGCATCGTCATCGGCCGTCGTGGCGCCGAGGCCGACCGCATCCGCGGCGACCTGGAAAAGCTCACCGCCAAGCAGGTGCAGCTCAATATCCTCGAGGTCAAGAACCCTGAGAGCGATGCGCAGCTGGTCGCCCAGGGCGTTGCCGAGCAGCTCTCCAGCCGGGTCAGCTTCCGGCGCGCCATGCGCAAGGCGATGCAGTCGGCGATGAAGTCGCCGGGCGTCAAGGGCATCCGGGTGCAGTGCGCCGGGCGCCTCGGCGGCGCGGAGATGAGCCGGTCGGAGTTCTACCGCGAGGGTCGGGTGCCGTTGCACACGCTGCGCGCCGACATCGACTACGGCATCTACGAGGCCCGCACGACGTTCGGTCGCATCGGCGTCAAGGTATGGATCTACAAGGGCGACAAGGTCATGTCGCGGGCTGAGCGCGAAGCGCAGGAAGCCGCGCAGCGTCAGCAGCGCCGCGACCGGCCGGCCCGGCGAGGCCCGCGCTCGGGCTCCACCGGCACCACGGCAGGCGGGACCGATGCCGGTCGACAGGCAGAGGGCGGCGACGTCGGTGACGCGCCCGACGCGTCGCAGACCGCCGATGGCGTGCTGGTCGACCAGACCGACACGCCCGTTGCGACGCCGGCCATCGAAGCGCCCGTCACGGAGGTTGCCAGCACCGAGACCGCCAGCACCGAGACGACCGTGGCGCCCGAGACGGAGGCCTGAGCATGCTGATCCCCCGAAGGGTCAAGCACCGCAAGCAGCACCACCCGGACCGCAGTGGCGCGGCCAAGGGCGGGACCCAACTCGCCTTCGGCGAGTACGGGATCCAGGCGCTCGAGTCGGCGTACGTGACGAACCGGCAGATCGAATCGGCCCGGATCGCGATGACCCGGCACATCAAGCGTGGCGGCAAGGTCTGGATCAACATCTACCCGGACCGTCCGCTGACCAAGAAGCCGGCGGAGACCCGGATGGGTTCGGGCAAGGGCTCACCCGAGTGGTGGGTCGCCAACATCAAGCCCGGCCGCGTCCTGTTCGAGCTCGCCGGGCCGCCGGAGCCGCTCGCCAAGGAAGCGATGCGCCGCGCCATGCACAAGCTGCCGATGAAGTGCCGCTTCATCGTCCGGGAGGTGGGTGACTGATGGCCGACAACCGGACCAACGACCTGCGCGAGCTCGGTGACGAGGACCTCGTCACCAACCTGCGCGAGGCGAAGGAGGAGCTGTTCAACCTCCGCTTCCAGGTGGCCACCGGCCAGTTGGACAACAACCGGCGCCTGCAGACGGTGCGGCGCGACATCGCCCGCATCTACACGGTGATGCGCGAGCGGGAGCTCGGCATCGTGCGCACCAGCGGCACCGGGGTGACCGCATGACCGAGACGAGTGGCATGACTGAGACGACCGACAGCCAGGACGCAACCGAGTTGGACCGCGGCTTCCGCAAGACCCGCGAGGGCCTGGTGGTGAGCGACAAGATGGACAAGAC
The DNA here is from genome assembly GCA_043721555.1 of Frankiales bacterium. Lineage (GTDB taxonomy): Bacteria > Actinomycetota > Actinomycetes > Mycobacteriales > SCTD01 > JAYSQK01. Next base: position 6,058 of record JAYSQK010000086.1, on the reverse strand, counting down.
CGTCGTCGTCGCCGTCGAGGACCGGGTCCAGCACCCGCTGTACAAAAAGACGCTGCGCCGCACCAACAAGCTCAAGGCGCACGACGAGCAGAACACCTGCGGTGTCGGGGACCGGGTCCTGTTGATGGAGACCCGCCCGCTGTCGGCCACCAAGCGGTGGCGCGTCGTTGAGATCCTCGAGAAGGCCAAGTAGGTCCTGCGCACGGCCCGCACCACGTCGTACGCACGATCTGACAATCAGGAGAAGCAGTGATCCAGCAGGAGTCGCGACTGCGCGTCGCCGACAACACCGGTGCCAAGGAGATCCTTTGCATCCGGGTGCTCGGCGGCTCGGGACGGCGCTACGCCGGGATCGGCGACATCATCGTCGGGACCGTCAAGGACGCTCTGCCCGGCGCGGGCGTCAAGAAGGGCGATGTCGTCAAGGCTGTCATCGTCCGCACCGTCAAGGAGCGCCGCCGCCCGGACGGTTCCTACATCCGCTTCGATGAGAACGCGGCGGTCCTGATCAAGGACGGCGGCGACCCGCGCGGCACCCGCATCTTCGGCCCGGTCGGCCGGGAGTTGCGGGACAAGCGCTTCATGAAGATCATCTCGCTCGCACCGGAGGTGCTGTAGTCATGGCAGGCCTGTTCGTCAAAAAGGGCGACACCGTCCAGGTCATCAGCGGCAAGGACCGGGGGCTCAAGGGCAAGGTCATCCAGGCCCACCCGGACAGCTCGCGAATCCTGGTCGAGGGTGCCAACCGGATCAAGAAGCACACCCGCGTCACGCAGTCCGCACGTGGGTCGCAGCAGGGTGGCATCGTCACCCAGGAGGCGGCGATCCACGTCAGCAACGTGCAGGTCGTCTGCCCGGCCTGTGGCAAGCCCAGCCGGATCGGGCACCGGCGCAGTGAAGCCGACGGCAACGGCAAGACCCACAGCCTGCGCGTCTGCAAGCGCTGCAACGGAGATATCTGATGACCGTCACCGACCAGACCCGGCCCGAGGCTCGCGAGGTGCCGCGCCTCAAGGCGCGCTACCGGGCGGAGATCAAGCCGGCCCTCACCGAGCAGTTCTCCTACTCGAACCCGATGCAGGTGCCCGGCGTCGTCAAGGTCGTCGTGAACATGGGTGTCGGTGAGGCGGCCCGCGACGCCAAGCTCATCGACGGTGCGCTGAAAGACCTCACCGCGATCACCGGCCAGAAGCCGCAGGTGCGGCGGGCGACCAAGTCGATCGCGCAGTTCAAGCTCCGCGAAGGTATGCCGATCGGCGCGAAGGTCACCCTGCGCGGTGACCGGATGTGGGAGTTCCTCGACCGGCTCGTGACGATCGCACTCCCCCGGATCCGGGACTTCCGCGGGCTGTCGCCCAAGCAGTTCGACGGCAACGGCAACTACACCTTCGGTCTCACCGAGCAGTCGATGTTCCACGAGATCGACGTCGACCGGGTCGACCGCACCCGCGGTATGGACATCACGGTCGTCACCACCGCGACCAACGACGACGAGGGTCGCGCGCTCCTGCGGGCCCTCGGCTTCCCGTTCAAGGAGAGCTAAGCAATGGCGAAGAAGGCCCTCGTCGAGAAGGCGAAGCGCAAGCCGAAGTTTGCGGTCCGCGGCTACACCCGGTGCAACCGGTGCGGACGTCCGCGCGCGGTATTCCGGACGTTCGGGCTGTGCCGCATCTGCATGCGCGAGATGGCGCACGCGGGCGAGCTGCCCGGCATCACCAAGAGCTCCTGGTAATCCCGCACGTACGCTGACGGGCTCCCGCTCGTCAGCACCCCTCTTCGTCGTAGGCCCGATTCTGGGAACCCCGGCGGGAAAGGCCAACAGGCCACCATGACTCTGCACAGCAGTTGCACCAGCCCGAAGACGGTGAACACGCCATGACGATGACCGACCCGATCGCGGACATGCTCACCCGTGTGCGCAATGCCAACTCGGCCTACCACGACCGCGTCTCGATGCCGCACAGCAAGATCAAGACGCACATCGCGGAGATCCTCCAGCAGGAGGGCTACATCGCCGGCTGGGCCACCGAGGACGGCGAGAAGGGCAAGGTCCTCTCGATCGACCTCAAGTACGGCCCCAATCGGGAGCGCTCGATCGCCGGCGTCCGTCGGGTGTCCAAGCCCGGTCTGCGCGTCTACGCCAAGGCCGGGGCGCTGCCCAGAGTGCTCGGCGGCCTCGGGGTGGCCATCATCTCGACGTCCTCGGGGCTGTTGACCGACCGCCAGGCGAACAAGAAGGGCGTGGGTGGGGAAGTCCTCGCCTACGTCTACTAAGGAGGTCGACAGATGTCCCGCATCGGTCGCCTGCCCATTCCCGTTCCCAGCGGCGTCGAGGTGTCCCTCGACGGTCAGCTCGTGACGGTGAAGGGCCCCAAGGGCACCCTCACACACAGCATCGCCGAGCCGATCCGGATCGAGCGGGCCGAAGACGGCACGCTGCAGGTCAGCCGGCCCGACGACGAGCGGGAGAGCCGCAGCCTGCACGGGCTGACGCGCACGCTGGTCGGCAACATGGTCATCGGTGTGACCGACGGCTACGCGAAGGCGATGGAGATCCGCGGCGTCGGCTATCGCGTCGCCGCCAAGGGTTCGGACCTCGAGTTCGCCCTCGGCTACAGCCACCCGGTGCCCGTCGCGGCCCCGGACGGCATCACCTTCGAGGTCGCCAGCCCCACCAAGTTCACCGTGCGCGGCATCGACAAGCAGAAGGTCGGCGAGGTTGCCGCCAACATCCGAAAGCTCCGTAAGCCCGACCCCTACAAGGGCAAGGGCGTCCGCTACGAGGGCGAGCAGATCAAGCTCAAGGTCGGGAAGACAGGGAAGTAATGGCTGACATCTCGACGACGCGACGCCTCGGGCGCGCACGGCGGCACTTCCGCCTCCGCAAGAAGGTCTCCGGTACGCCGGCGCGCCCCCGTCTGGTGGTGACCCGGTCCTCGCGGCACATCACCGCGCAGGTCGTGGACGACCTGGCCGGGCACACCCTGGCCAGCGCCTCGACCCTCGACGTGACCATCCGCAGCATCAGCCCGGGGGAGCGCGGCGACAAAACTGCGCAGGCCAAGAAGGTCGGCGAGTTGGTTGCCGCCCGCGCCAAGGAGAAGGGCGTCGCCTCGGTGGTGTTCGACCGCGGTGGCAACGCCTACCGAGGCCGGGTTGCCGCGCTTGCCGACGCGGCCCGCGAGAGCGGGCTGACGTTCTGATGATGACCATCAACAACATGAAGAGGACCGTCTGATGCCAGGACCCCAGCGCCGCGGTGGCACGGCCGGCGGCAGCGCCGGCGGTGACCGCCGGGACGGCCGCGGTGGCCGTGGCGGCGCCGCACCCGAGAAGACCCCGCACATCGAGCGGGTCGTCGCGATCAACCGCGTCGCCAAGGTCGTGAAGGGTGGTCGTCGCTTCAGCTTCACCGCCCTGGTGGTCGTCGGTGACGGCGACGGCCAGGTCGGCGTCGGCTACGGCAAGGCCAAGGAGGTGCCCGCCGCCATCGCCAAGGGTGTCGAGGAGGCCAAGAAGCACTTCTTCCGGGTGCCACGGATCGGCGCGACCATCCCGCACCCGATCCAGGGTGAGGCTGCAGCCGGTGTGGTGCTGCTCAAGCCGGCGAGCCCAGGCACCGGCGTCATCGCCGGTGGCCCGGTGCGCGCGGTCCTGGAGTGTGCCGGCATCCACGACGTGCTGAGCAAGTCGCTCGGCTCGTCCAACCCGATCAACATCGTGCACGCCACGGTCGCGGCGCTGCAGGGCCTGGTGCGTCCCGAGGAGATCGCGGCCCGCCGCGGCCTGCCGATCGAGGACGTCGCGCCAGCCGCCATGCTGCGGGCCCGGGCGGCTGCGGCCGCCGCGCCCCCGGCCGTCCACGCGGGGAGCTGACCGATGGCCCGTCTCAAGGTCACCCAGATCAAGTCCGGTATCGGCGGTAAGCAGAACCAGCGCGACACCCTGCGCTCGCTCGGCTTGAAGCGGATGCACGACACCGTCGTCAAGGAGGACCGCCCCGAGATCCGCGGGATGGTCGACACCGTTACGCACCTCGTGACGGTCGAGGAGGTCGAGTAGCCCATGGCTGACAACGAGCAGCCCAGCAGCACCGGGACCACCCTGAAGGTGCACCACCTCCGTCCCGCCCCGGGTGCCAAGAAGGCCAAGATCCGGGTCGGTCGCGGTGAGGCCGGCAAGCGCGGCAAAACCGCCGGTCGTGGCACCAAGGGCACCAAGGCCCGCTATCAGGTCCCGGCCGCCTTCGAGGGTGGGCAGATGCCGTTGCACATGCGGCTGCCCAAGCTCAAGGGCTTCAAGAACCGGTTCCGCACCGAGTACCAGGTCGTCAACCTCGACCGGATCGCGGTGCTGTTCCCCGACGGCGGCGCGATCGGCGTCGAGGAGCTCGTCGCCAAGGGCGCCGTCCGGGACGACCGACTCGTCAAGGTGCTCGGCGGCGGTGAGCTCAGCGTCAAGCTGGACGTCACCGTCCACGCGTTCTCGGCCTCGGCCAAGGACAAGCTCGCCGCGGCCGGTGGCTCGGCCACCGAGCTGTAGCACCGGCGCCGCGGGCAGCCACCCGCCGCCGCCAGCGTCCTAACCGGGCCGCCGTCCCCTCGGGGCCGGCGGCCCGTGGGCGTCCGGGTGGCCGCTGCCCCGGCGTACCGGGAAGGGGTCTGTGCACCCGCCTGGCTGTTACAGTCCCCGGTAACGGGGCGGTCGGTAGTCGGGCCGCCCCTTCAGGTTCTTCCGCCCCGCCCCGACCTGCCCATCCCGCCGCCGTCGCCCCGCGACCCGCGCTCGACCCGAACCGGTCCCCGGATCGGCCGCCAGGAGGAGCCGTGCTCACCGCCTTCGCCCGGGCCTTCCGCACCCCGGATCTGCGCCGCAAGCTGCTGTTCACCCTGGCCATGATCGGGGTCTACCGGCTCGGCGCGGTGGTGCCCGGGCCCGGCGTCTCCTACGTCGCGATCCAGGCCTGCCTGGACCCGGTGAAGAACTCCGGGGTCTACGGCCTGGTCAACCTGTTCAGCGGCGGGGCGCTGCTCCGGCTGAGCGTGTTCGCGCTCGGCATCATGCCCTACATCACCAGCTCCATCATTGTGCAGTTGCTGATCGTCGTCATCCCGCGGCTCGAGGCGCTGAAGGAGGAGGGGCAGTCCGGTCAGGCCAAGCTGACGCAGTACACCCGCTATCTCACGGTGGCCCTGGCGATCCTGCAGTCGACCGGCATCGTGGCGCTGGCCCGCTCGGGCAGCCTGTTCCCCGGCTGCAGCCAGAAGATCATCCCGGACGACTCGCTGTTCCGGATCGCCGTGCTGGTGATGACGCTGACGGCAGGCACCGCGGTGATCATGTGGCTCGGCGAGCTCGTCACCGACCGTGGCGTGGGCAACGGCATGTCCGTGCTGATCTTCACCTCGATCATCAGCTCGATGCCGGCCCAGGGCGCCAGGATCTACAACCAACCGCGGGGTGCGTTCATCCTGGCGGCGGTGATCATGCTGGCGCTCGTCGTCATCACCCTGGTCGTGTTCGTGGAGCAGGCGCAGCGACGGATCCCGGTGCAGTACGCCAAGCGGATGATCGGCCGGCGGATGTACGGCGGGACGAGCACGTACATCCCGCTGAAGGTGAACCAGGCCGGCGTCATCCCGGTCATCTTCGCCTCATCGCTGCTCTACCTGCCGCAGCTGCTGACCAACGTCTGGCGCAGCAACGCGGGGTTCACCCGCTTCGTCGCCCGCTACCTCACCTCGGGCGACCATCCGCTTTACCTGGCGATCTACTTCGGGCTGATCATCTTCTTCACCTACTTCTACGTCGCGATCACGTTCAACCCGGTCGAGGTCGCCGACAACATGAAGAAGTACGGCGGGTTCGTACCCGGCATCCGTCCCGGTCGGGCGACCGCCGAGTACCTCGACTACATCCTGTCCAGGATCACCAGCTTCGGGGCGCTCTACCTGGGCGTGGTCGCCGTGCTGCCCTATCTGCTGTTCAACCTGACGGCGGGCGCCAACCGGTTCCCGTTCGGTGGCACCGCGGTGCTCATCGTCGTCGGCGTCGGTCT
>JAYSQK010000085.1:0-15168 GCA_043721555.1 Frankiales bacterium | reverse complement strand
GGCGCGGCGACCGGTGCCGACACGGTCAAGCTGATGACCGTCCACGCCGCAAAGGGCCTGGAGTGGCCTGTCGTCGCGGTGCCTGGTCTGTCGGCCGGCTCGACCAGCTCGGTCTTCCCGGCCAGGTCCAAGACGTCGACCTCGTGGACGCGAAACGCCCGCCTGCTGCCCTTCCCGCTGCGCGGCGACCGCGACGACCTGCCCGGGCTCGACGGGCTCGAGCCCAGCCAGGTCTTGGCGCACAACCAGGCCAACGCCGACCGTGACGCCAGGGAGGAGCGACGACTGGCCTACGTCGCCGTCACCCGCGCCGAGCAGGTGCTGCTCTGCTCGGGCGCCCACTGGGGTGACGGCAAGGGCGTGCTCGGCCCGTCGATGTTTCTCAGCCAGGCCAGGGCCGTCTGCGAGCTGGGCTCCGGGCCGGTCCACCAGTGGGCGGATGCGCCCGAGGTCAACCCCGTCACCGCCGAGCCGCGTACGGCGCTGTGGCCGTCCGTGCTCCCGCCCGCCGGCCCCGCAGTCCAGGCTGCGGCGGCGCGGGTGCGCGCCCTGCTGCGCCAGGCCGAGGAAGCGGAAGGGTGGGTTGGTGCTGGCGACGTCGGGGCGGCGTTTCCGAGCGAACTCAGTGGCCAACTCTCGACGGCAGATCGCGCCCGAGTCGCCGGGTGGGACGATGACCTACTCCGGCTGGAGCAGGAGGCCGTCCGGCGCCGGACGCGTCGCGGGACGGCGGTGCTCCCGGCCACCCTTTCGGTGTCGGGCCTGGTCGAGCTCCGTCGCGACCCGGCGGCGCTCGCCAGCTCGCTGCTCCGACCGATGCCGCGCCGGCCATCGCCGGTCACCCGCCGTGGGACGGCCTTTCATGCCTGGCTCGAGCAGGTCTACGGCCTGCCGCAGTTGCTCGACGCCGACGACTTGCCCGGCGCGGCCGATGACGCGGCAGTCGACGCCGACCTGCGCTCGTTGCAGGACGCGTTCCAGGCCAGCCCGTGGTGGGGCCGCACACCGCAGGAGATCGAGGTGCCGTTCGAAACCGACCTCGAGGGGATCTTGGTCCGCGGCCGGATGGACGCCGTCTTCGCCGATCCGCACGGTTGGGACGTGGTCGACTGGAAGACCGGCCGGCGACCGACAGGGGCGGACGCGCAGGCCGCCGCTGTCCAGCTCGCGGCGTACCGGCTTGCCTGGGCGGCGCTGTCCGGAGCGCCCGTCGAAACGGTGCGCGCGGCCTTCCACTACGTGCGGACGGGAGAGACCGTACGACCGGCCGACCTGCTCGATGCCGAGGGCCTGCGCGAGCTGGTCCGCCAGATCCCCCTGCTCTGAGTCATCCTGCCGGCTCTCGCGTTGATCGCTGCGACGGCTGCCTCGGCTGCGGTGCTGCGGCCGCAGCACTACCTCTTCACGCGAGGGCAACACGTGTCGTCGGCCCCAGGCCACCGAGCGCCCGAAGGAGGTGCCCTCGCGGGCCAGGGTCATCTGGTGAGGCGTTTGCTGCGCTGGGCCACGACACCGAGACCGCAGCCAGCGCAGGCTCCGATCACGTTGGCCGTGAAGTCTCCGGGTGCGCCGGACCTGGTGCCAGACCAGGCCTGCACGACCTCGATGGCCAAGGACAAGATGGCCAATGCGAAGAAGACCCGCGCCGGGCGCCGCGTCGCCACCGTCAGGAAGAGCCCAGCGGGGACGAACAGCAGCACGTTCAGGGGACCATCGGTGCCGTGAGTCCAGGCGCCCAGCGCAGTGGACCAGCCATGGCCCAACTCCAAGGAGATGCGGGAGGTCATCCACACCGCCCGCCCATACTCGCTGTAACCCAGATCGGGCACGAGGGTGAAGGCCGGGATCACCGACAGTGCCCAAAGGGCCATGAGCACCAGCGGAGCCGAACGGCCGCAGCGATGCGCCAGCAAGATTGCGGCGATGGCTCCAACAGTCGCCAGTACGACGAGGGTGAGCAGGACGTCGCGCTGTCGGAGAAAGACCTGGAAGATGAACCCGAAGGCGCTCCCGGCCAGCACGGTCGCTGCAAGCGGCACAAACTTGGTCGTGCCCGCGCCGAGGACCTTGCTGCTGGCGATGGTCGCGACGCTGATGGTGGAGCCTCCTGGGTCGGCAAAGAACGATTCGATGGTAGCGACGGACGAGGTGGCGCGCGGCATGAGCGGCAGTCCGGAGCGGCTGCCGATATCGGGAGCGGGTAGCCGTGCGACCACGACGGCGCATCAAGAGCAGTCGCTGCCCGCAGCAAGGAAACTCGACGGCCTTGGCGTCGACCGCCGGTCAACCCCGATGCGCTCGTCCGGGTGCACGATCAGGGACGGAGCCGCACCCTCAATGCGCTGAAGGCAGGTCTCGGTCAGGCGTCATCCCGGCGGGTCTCCCGAGCATTGTCGCCATTTCGCCGGTACCAGGAGGTCCACTTCGTCGTCTGGGTGTTGTTGAGCCCGTACACAGCGTCAACGACGACCGCGTCGCGCCTGCTCTCGCGTACCGATCGGTACACGCCCCTGCCGGGTCGCACAGTGTGGCCCCTGCGCCGGGCCCGCCTGTCCGACATCCAGAGAGCGCTGAGCCCAAGCGCAAGACTCGCCAGGACCGCCGTCCAGAACCACATAGGCGCAATCTAGACGACTTTGCGGTAGTTGTTGACCCGCTCGTTGCCAGCCCTCGTCGCGTGGTCCTCGAAGCTGTCCAGGGCGACCGGAGTTGTCCTGGTAGCGGCGTGTGTGCCACCGCTCGATTCGCCGCATGCTTCTCCCGGCCGGCGGTGTCCAGGCCGAGCGGACGGGGGTCGGGCGGTGGCCACCCGACCAGTCGGCGCCCGGCTGCCCGCAGCGGGTCGTCGGGGTCTGCGGCGATCAGTCCCGGTCAGCCTGCTGCTGCCGGAGCCGGTCGACCTGCGACCGCACCTCGGCGACCTCGGCGCGCAGTAGCGCAATCTGCTGGGACAACGCGGCCAGGGTCGGGGCAGCTGTCGGCGGCTCGACCTGCGCGTGCTCTGCCTCGACCAGCAGCTGGCCGTACCGCGCCTCTTTGTGGCCCGGTTGCCGCTCGTGCCGCCGAACGAGCGCTTCGTCCCGCTCGATCAGATCGGTGAGCGCATCCTCAACGTGCTCGAGGCTGTCGAACGCGTGCAGCCGCTCGGTGTGGGCGCGCAATTCGGCCAGGGTCTGCGGTCCCCGCAGGAGCAGGGCGGCGAGCAAGGCGACCTGCCCCGGCGACAGCGTCAGCGCGGAGTCGAGCAGATGTTGGTGTTTGTCGCTGCGCTCACCGGTCCGGTGGACCGTGCGCAGCAGGCCCTGCTCGCGCAGTGTGCGCACCGCCATCCGGACGGTCGCGACGTCGTACGCGACCACCGGGTCCCGGTTCGTCGTCTGGTTGCACGCCGCGATCAGCGCGTTGTCGGTCAGCGGGTACAGCTGGGGGGTCGTCAGCTGCTTTTCAACGAGGCAGCCGAGCACCCGGCCCGCTGCTTCGGTCAACGCCATGACACACCGTAGGTCCAGCCAGCGACTCCACGCCGCCGTCCGCCGGTGATCCACGGAAGCTGGGGCACCTGGATGATCTTTGAAATCGTTCCCAACCTTCCGTGGATCACCCGGGTGTCGCGCCGTATCGGGGCGCGCCGGGCCGCTGCATGGCCGCGGGGGCAAAGGTGGATCGGCTTGCCCGGGACCTCCAGCGCGAGACGACAGGTCTTTCGGCCCTGCGGGCATTCCGCGACAACGGCGATCCTGGGCGGGTTGACACATGACCCACGAGGGGGGCACACCGGTGGACTTCGAAGCCTCGGCAAAGGCCAGCGAGTACCACGGACGACTCCAGGACTTCATGAGCAGCCACGTGTTTCCGGCTGAGGCGGCCTACCGCCGGCACCGCGAGGTGCATTGGCAGGACAACACGCTGCCGCCGATTGTCGAGGAGCTCAAGGCCGAGGCGCGTGCGCGCGGCCTGTGGAATCTGTTTCTGCCCGACGTTGCCGGTCTCAGCAATGTCGAGTATGCGCCGCTGGCCGAGTTGACTGGTTGGTCGATGCACCTGGCCCCAGAGGCCATCAACTGCGCGGCCCCCGACACCGGCAACATGGAGGTCCTGCAGCTGTTCGGCAGCGCGGAGCAACAGCAGCGCTGGCTCGCGCCACTGCTGGACGGTGCGATCCGTTCGGGTTTTGCGATGACCGAGCCGGATGTCGCCTCGTCCGATGCCACCAACATCGCCACCTCGATCGTCCGCGATGGCGACGACTACGTCATCAACGGGCGGAAGTGGTGGACGAGTGGGGCGGCCGATCCGCGCTGCGCCGTCCTTGTCGTCATGGGCAAGACCGACCCGACCGCGCCGACCTACCGTCAGCAGTCGATGGTGCTCGTGCCGGTGGACACCGCCGGGGTCGAGCTCGTGCGCACGCTGCCCGTGTTCGGCTACTGGCCGCAGCACGGCCACTGCGAGATCGCCTTCACCGACGTACGAGTGCCGGTGGGCAACCTCGTCGCGAACGAAGGTGACGGCTTCCTGATCGCTCAGGCCCGGCTGGGACCGGGGCGCATCCACCACTGCATGCGGGCGCTCGGAGCGGGCGAGCGGGCGCTCCGGCTCATGTGCGAGCGGGCGTCGTCGCGGGTCGCGTTCGGTCAGCCGTTGGCCGCGCAGGGCGTCGTCCAGCAGCAGATCGCCGAATCGCGGATGGAGCTGGACCAGGCCCGGTTGATGGTGCTGAAGACCGCCTGGCTCATCGACCGGCACGGTGCCAAGGGGGCCCGCAGCGAGATCGCCGCCATCAAGGTGGTCGCACCACGCGCCGCCCTCAACGTCATCGACCAGGCGATTCAGGTGTACGGCGGGGCAGGGGTGTCCGCGGACACCCCGCTGGCCGAGATGTGGGCCACGGTGCGAACCCTGCGCATCGCCGATGGGCCCGACGAGGTGCACGTGCGCAGCGTCGCCCGGCGGGAGCTCGCCAAGCTGCTGCCGACAACGTGACGGCAGGGCAGGATCGCAGGCATGACTGTTCTTGGTGCCGTGTTCCTGCCCCAGCTGCCGCCGGAGCGGCTGCGCGATGTCGCTCGCGCGGCCGATGACGCGGGACTGGAGCAGTTGTGGTTATGGGAGGACTGTTTTCTCGAGAGCGGGATCGCGAGCGCTGCGGCGGCCTTGGCCTGGACCGAGCACCTGCAGGTCGGCGTCGGGCTGTTGCCGGCGCCGCTGCGTAACGTCGCGCTGACCGCGATGGAGCTCGCCACGCTGCACCGGCTGTTCCCCGGCCGGCTCCTTGCCGGGATCGGGCACGGCGTACAGAGCTGGATGGGCCAGGTCGGAGCCCGGGTCGAGTCGCCGCTGACGTTGTTGCGTGAGTACGCCGGGGCCCTGCGCACCCTGCTCGACGGTGAGCAGGTCACGTCGCAGGGCCGCTACGTGCGGCTGGACCAGGTCGCCCTGGACTGGCCGCCGGCGCGGCCGGTCGCGCTGCTGGCGGGGGCGACCGGGCCTCAGTCGCTGCGGTTGTGCGGGCAGGTCGCGGACGGCACGATCCTCAGCGGTGGGACCAGTCCGCGGGTGGTGCAGGAGGCGCGCCGGCTGATCGACGAGGGCCGTGCCGCCGGTGGCCGCTTCGATCCGCATCCGGTCACCGTCTACGTCTTGGCCGCGACCGGCCGCGGGGCGGCGGAGCGTCTCGACGCCGAACGGCGCCGCTTCGACTACGACCAGGCCGAGGAGACCGGTGTCGCCGGCGACGCGCAGGTCGTGGCCGACGCGGTGCACCGCTGGGCTGCCGCCGGCGCCGACTCCGTCATCCTGCAGCCCACCGCGGATGACCCGGACCCCGAGGGCTTCGTGCGCTTCATCGCCGAGGGGGTCCGCCCGCTCGTGCGTTGAGTTGGTGCCCGTGGTCACTCACCCGGGCGGACGATCGCCTTCACGGTGGCCGGTTCGCGGCGCAATGCGGTCAGTGCCTGTTCGACCTGCCCGAGGCCGTAGTGGCCGGTCACCAGCGCGTCGAGATCGACCGAGCCGGCCGTGACCAACGCGATCGCAGTGGGCCAGGTGTTGGCGTAGCGGAAGGCACCGGTGATCCACAGCTCGCGTTCCTGGACCACCGACAGTGGGAGCGGGAGCAGGTCGCCGCCCATCCCGATCAGCACCACCCGACCGGCGCGGGCCACCACCCCGATCGCATCGGTCGTCGGACCGGCCATCCCCGAGCACTCCAGCAGCACGTCGGGTTCGTAGCCTGCCTCGGCCACCGACCCGGCGGAGACGTCCACGGTCCGCAGCCCGAGCCGGCTGGCGAGGGCCAGCCGGTTGGCGTTGACATCGGTCAGCACGACCTCGGCCGCACCCGACGCCCGGGCGACCTGCCCAGCGAGCAGCCCGATGGGACCTGCGCCGGTGACGAGCACCCGCGAGCCGAGCGTCACGCCGGCCCGCCGACAGGCCCACACGCCGACCGAGAGCGGCTCGATCAGCGCAGCCGAGTCGTCGCTGAGCCCGTCGGGCACCGGATGGACGAAGGCGGCCGGCAACGCGACGTATTCGCAGAATGCCCCGTCGTACGGCGGGGTGGCGAAAAAGCGCACCCCGGGGCAGAGGTTGTAGCGGCCCGACAGGCACTGCGCACAGGTCCGGCACGGCACGCCGGGCTCGAGCGACACCCGGTGGCCGGGCTCGTAGCCGACGACGTCGGCGCCGACCGCGACGACGGTGCCGCCCGCCTCGTGGCCCAGGATGAGTGGTCGGTCGACGACGTAGCGCCCGATCCGGCCGTGCTCGTAGTAGTGCACGTCCGAGCCGCACACGCCGACGGCGTCGATCCGCACCAGCACCTCGTCCGGGCCGGGCACGGGGACCGGGCGTTCCTCAACCGTCACCTCGCCTGCGCGGCGGAGCACCGATGCCCGCATCGTCGCTCCTGGAGCAAGGGTTGCCGTCATGGTTGCCTCGATTCCGGTTGCGGCCCGGGGCCGTCGAGCACGAGTCGAACCGCCTGGTCGCGGGCGGTGACGACCTGACCGTCGAGGAGCTGACGGCCACGTCGCAGGTCGACCTCGCCGTCGACCTGGACCTCGCCCGCGGCGAGCAGTTCCTTGGCCTGCGACCCGGTGTCGACCAGTCCGGCCAGCTTGAGTAGCTGCCCGAGGCGGATGCCGTCGGCGGTCACGACGACGTCGCGGACGGGTGCCTCGAGCTCGGCCGTCCAGTGCTCGACGGGTCCCCGGACCCGCCCCGAACGCTCGAGCCCGCAGGCCGCCAGCAGGCCCCCGATCGGGGCGTCGCCGACCGGCGTCCAGCAGCTGACCCGGCGGGCGCCGCGGGCCCAGGCGGCGTCGGCGATGCCCTCGACGAGGGCGCCGCCGAGCCCGGCCCGCTGCGCCCCAGGCACGACGTACAGCATCGACAGGTGCAGCAGATCCGGGACGAGGTCGCCGGCGCCGTCCTGCTCGCGGCCGGGCTCACCCAGCGCCATGCCGACCGCGACCCCATCGTCATGGGCCACGACGACCAGCACGTCCGGCGCCGAGATCGCCAGCGTCACCTGGGCGATCCGCGTGGCGTTCGGCCGGAGACCACGACCACCGAGGGACGCCTGCCACACGGCGACGGCCGCCTCGACATCGGCTGCCCCTGCGACCCGCAACTCCACCCCCTGACCGTAGGTCACAGCTCGACGAGCAGGGCCCGGTGGTCTGAGACGGCGAGCTCGGGGTTGTCGACGGCGCGCACGGCAGGCAGGTTTCCGCGGCCGAGCACGTGGTCGAGCTGGATGCGCGGATCGGTGGCCGGATAGGTCTTGACCTTCGCCAGCGACCGCCAGCCCGACAGCACCCGCGGGAACGGTGGCGGCATGTTGAGATCGCCAAGCAGCACACAAGGTTGCGGCAGCTTGGCGAGGAACGCCGTCAACGTGCGCAGCTGCACGCCGTTCCACACCGGCACGAACGACAGGTGGGTGGTGGCGATGGTGAGCACCCCCATCGGCGTCTCGACGACCGCGGCGAGCCCGACCCGTGGCTCGTCCTGGAGCCAGATCAGCTGCCGGGTGCCGGGCAGCATGACCGGTGACCGCACCGGCGCTGCGGCGAGCCGGAGCACATGCCACGACCGCACCGGATAGCGGGAGACGAGCCCCACGCCGTACGCCGGTTCGCCGGTGCCCTCGTCGTCGACCGCCGCCCGCCAGGTTGCGCCAGGCTCACCGATCAGGGCCGGGGCGAAGCGCCAGTGTTCGGCGTCGAGGCTTTCCGCGACCGTGCGGGTCAGGTCGATGCGGTGCGAGCGGGGCTGGTCGCGATCGACCTCCTGCAGCCCGACGACGTCCGGGGCGAGCAGCTGCACCGCCTCGCGCAGCCGGGACGGTTCGACCAGCCCATCGGACAGCGATCGGCCGTGCAACAGGTTCAGGGAGGCGAGGCGCACCGGCCGGACGCTATCGCCAGGCGACGAGCCCGGTGAGGACGCCGCGACCGGGGTCCTGCAGCAGCAGCTGCGGTCGGGGCACGGTGACGGCGCCCCACTGCGCCGCCTCATGGGCGGTGATGTCGTCGAGCGCTGCGAGGACCCCTTCGAGCTGCCCGGCGGCGATCCCGCTCGGCTGTTCCACCGGGGTGCCGGGCAGTCGGGGCTCCGCGGTGAACGGGGTGCTGCCGTCGGCAAGGACACCGACGAACCGGGGGAGCGGCAGCCGGAACACCTCGCCGCCACCGACCAGCACGACTTCCCCGTCGTACGCCGGGATATCGGTGACCCGGCGGAGTCGCACCCCGGGCCGGGCGACGGCGACCAGGGCTTCGGGCGAACGCATAACCCGACGGTAGGCGGGCAGGCCCTGGCGCGCTGAGCTGCGCCTATCCCGGCGGCTGACCGAGGTGCTCGAGCAGCAGGGCGAGTAGCGCCGGCGCCGCCTGCTCTGGCACCCAGTGGCTCACGCCGTCGAGCACCGCGAACCGGTAGGGACCGTCGACGTAGCCGGCCGTCCCCCGGGCGCCGGTCTCACCCAACGCCAGGTCATCGGTCGACCAGACATACAGCGTCGGTACGCCGACCCGCGGCGTGTCCTCGACGTCGGCGAGGCGTTGCGCGGCGTACCACGCGAGCCAGCTCGCGAGCGCTCCCGGCTCCCTGGCCAGCCGGACGCAGTGCTCGACGTCGACGCTCTGTTCGGCGCCGCTGAAGAACGACCGAAGCCCGGCTGCGTCATCGGCGAGCAACTCGGCGTCGTAGCCCGGGCGGGCGAAATCCCGCATGTAGCTGGACTTCTCGCGCTGGACTGGGTCGGTTCGCAGTGCGTCGACGAAGGCCAGCGGATGCGGCACCGAGACCGCAGTCAGGCTCCGCACGCGGTCCGGGTGGCGGGCGGCGAGCTGCCAGGCGACCGCGGCGCCCCAGTCGTGACCGACGACGTGCGCCGTCCGCGCGCCGATCGCGTCGAGCACGCCGAGGGCGTCGTCGACCAGTGCCGGGAGGCGGTAGGCCTCGATACCGGCGGGACGACCGCCCGGCGAGTAGCCCCGCTGGTTGGGCGCGACGACCCGGTAACCGACCTCGACCAAACCGGGCGCGATCCACCGCCAGGAGTGCGAGGTCTGCGGAAAGCCGTGCAGCAGCAGGACGACCGGCCCATCCGCGGGGCCCGACACGACGGTGTCGAGCACCAGGCCGCCGACGGTGAGTTGCACGTGCGCCAGGCTACGGTCAGGGGCGCGGGACGGTCGCAGCCACCCGCACGTCGACGCGGTCGCGCAGTTTGAGGGCACCCATCATCGCGCTGTAGGGCTTGACGCCGTGCTCGGTCTGTACCACGGGCACCAGCGCCGACAGCGACACCAGGTCGCCGGCGTCGGCCAGGTCGACGTCGATCCGCGCCGGCCGCGCAACACCGGCGACGGTGAGTTGCCCGTCGACGCTCCAGCCCCCGTCGCGGGGCTGCACGGCGGTGCTGGCAAAGGTCACATCGGGATGCTTGTCGGCGGACAGCGAACCGAGCGCCGAGTCTCGGATGGTGCGCTTGTCCTTGTCCGACAGCGGTTTGACGCCACCTTCGCCACGCTGCACCTCGAAGCTCGCCAGGCCGGCCCGCAGCGTCACCGAGGTCGGCGCGCCCTGCTCGAGGGTGACTTCGGCGGCCCAGTCGGACAACCCGATGGTCAGCGCATGGCCCATCTTGGCTGCCTTGCCCTCCACCCCCGTGTGCAGGGTGAGGGTGCCGGTGGCTGGGCCGATCGTGAGTGAGTCCATCGGAGCATCATCCCCGATCCGGTCAACCCCAGAAGAAGGCGGTCGACATCACGACGTAGAGCGCGAGCAACGCAACGCCTTCCAGCCAGGTGCTCTCCGCGTCAAACGTCACGACCACGGTCACGAGGACCGCGATCACCAGGACGGCGATGAGCAGTGGTGACAGCACGAGGGTGAAGCTCGCCCCGACCAGCGGGGCCAGCAGCACGAGCACGGGGGCCAGGACGAGCACGATCTGCAGGGGGCTCTGCAGGATCACCGACAGCGCGTAGTCCGGCCGGTTCTTGGCTGCGAGCTGGATGCCGACGACGTTCTCGACCGCGTTGCCGGCGATGGCCACGATCACGAGCCCGGCGAAGGTCTGCGACAGGTGCAGCGCGCCAATGGCCGGGGTGAGCGCTGTGACGAACCAGTCCGCGACGAAGGCGGCACCGACGCCCGCGACGGCCAGCAGGCCGATCGACAGCCAGAGCGGCCACTCGCGCACGGTGCCGTCGGCGTCCTGCTGTTCTGGACCGGCCGGGTCGTCGTCGAGTTCCGGGGTCGATGCGCTCTGACGTGAAAGGGCGGCCGGCAGCGAGAGCCCGAAGACGATGAGCAACGCGACCGCGGTCACCCGACTCAGGGCCAACTCGTGTCCCCGGGCCGGGGTATGCAACGCCGAGGTCAGCGCGGGCAGCAACAGTGCGCCGACCGCCAGCAACAGGAGCAGCCCGGTCGCGCGAGCTCGCTCGGCGTGGAAGCGTTGGGTGCCGTGCTTGAGTCCTCCGACGAGGAACGCGAGTCCGAGCACGAGCAACACGTTGGACAACACCGAGCCCACGATCGCTGCGCGCACGACGTCGTCGAGCCCTGCCCGTAGGGCGAAGATGCAGACGAACAGCTCGGGCAGGTTGCCCAGGGCCGATTGCACGACCCCGGTGGCTCCGGCGCCGAGCCGGTCGCCGAGTGCGTCGACGCAGCGGCCGACCAGGGTGGCGAGCGCAGCAAGCGCCAGGGCTGCCACCGCGAACGGCAGCACCGTGCCGACAGGCCGCAGATCCAGGCCGCCGGCGGCGACGGCCAGCGCGAGGCAGATGACGAGCAGCCGGATATCGCGGCGGGTGAGAGCGTTCATCCGGGCAGGCTGCACCATGATGGCGGGATGACACTGCTCGACCCGGCGTACGACGTCCCGGGCACCCACGAGGTGACCAACCAGGTGCCGGTTCTGGCGGGGCACGACGTCGCCCAGGAGGCTGCCCTGCTGGCGGGTGTGGTCCGCGAGGACGCCGGCTGGCACGTCGAGGACCTGCACCGAGTGGGACGTCGCGCGGGCTCGGAGCAGGCGCAGCGGTGGGGTGTCGAGGCCAACGAGCACGAGCCGGTGCTCCGCACCCATGACCGCGCCGGGCACCGTATCGACGAGGTCGACTTCCATCCGTCATGGCACCAGTTGATGGATACGGCGGTGGCCGAGGGGCTGGCCGGGGCGCCCTGGGCCGAACCCCGGCCGGGCGCGCATGTCGCCCGGGCCGCGAGCTTTTACACCTGGGGCCAGGTCGAGGGCGGCCATGGCTGCCCGATCTCGATGACCTACGCGGTGGTGCCGGCGCTGCGATCGACACCGGCCCTCGCCGCGGCGTACGAACCGTTGCTCACGTCGCGGATCTACGATCCCGGCCTGCGGCCGCCATTGGGTAAGCGAGGGCTGCTGGCGGGCATGGGGATGACCGAGAAGCAGGGTGGCTCGGACGTTCGCGCCAACACCACGACGGCGACGCCGGCCGGCGATGGGACGTGGCGGCTGCGCGGCCACAAATGGTTCACCAGCGCGCCGATGTGCGACCTGTTCCTGGTGCTCGCGCAGGCCCCTGCCGGGTTGACGTGCTTCCTGGTGCCGCGGGTCCTGACCGACGGCACTCGCAACACCTTCCGCATCCAGCGGCTGAAGGACAAGCTGGGCAACCGGTCCAATGCGTCGTCCGAGCCGGAGTTCGACAACACCTTCGCCGAGTTGGTGGGCGAGCCCGGCCGGGGGGTCCGCACCATCCTCGAGATGGTGTCGATGACCCGGCTCGACTGCGTGATCGGTTCGGCGTCGTTGATGCGCGCGGCCACCGTGCAGGCGATCCACCATGCGACCTACCGGCAGGCGTTCGGCGGACCGCTGCTGGACAAGCCGCTGATGCAGAACGTGCTGGCCGACCTGGCCATCGAGTCCGAAGCGGCGACCACCCTCATGCTGCGCCTGGCCGGAGCCGTTGACCGGGCCCAGCGAGGCGACCTGCAGGAGAAGGCGTTCAAACGGCTGGCGGTGGCAGTGGGGAAGTACTGGGTCACCAAGCGCACCCCGAATGTCGCTGCCGAGGCGCTGGAGTGCCTGGGCGGCAACGGTTATGTCGAGGAGTCCGGCCTGCCGCGGCTCTACCGCGAGGCCCCGCTGAACTCGATCTGGGAGGGCTCGGGCAACGTCAACGCCCTCGACGTCCTCCGCGCGATGGTGCGCGAGCCGGCCTGCGTCGAGGCGTTCTTTGCCGAGGTAGCCCTTGCTGACGACCCTCGCATCAACGCTGCGACCGCCGGGGTCCAGACGCTGCTCGGGCAGGTGGGGGAGTCCGGCGCCCGGCGCCTCGTCGAGCGACTTGCCCTACTGCTGCAGGGATCGCTACTCGTGCGGCACGCACCGGCCGAGGTCGCGGATGCGTTCTGCGCGTCGCGGTTGGCCGGTGACTGGGGGCATGCCTTCGGCACGTTGCCAGCCGGGCTCGACCTGCCCGCGATCATCGGCCGGGCGGCCCCGGGCGACGGTGGCGGCACCGCCCCGTCGTACGGGGAAGCCGGCCCCTCCCGTCTCGTGTCGTGATTTCGGGGCGCGAAACAGGCCCAGAATCACGACACGAGACGGTACGGCGGGGTGGTCCGGTCGGCTACTTCGTGAGGGCGAGCATGGCCTGGGCGGCCAGGAAGTACTTGTTCTTGCCGAGGTCGCCGACGGTCTTCACCCGGAACGCCTTCGCGAGCGCAGCGGCGTCGTCCTCGCTCACACCGGCGAGGGCGCTGACCGGTGCCGCCAGGATCTCGGTCAGGGACGAGGACTCATAGGCCTTGTCGAGGTACTTGGACAGGTCGGCCGAGACAGCCATGGGTGCGCTCCTAGCGTCGAGGGGTGTTTCCTGCACCCTGCCGTGTGCCGGCGCATCGCGCCAGAGGCGTCAGCGCTCGACGGTGCTCATGTCCGGGTAGCGGTCACCGGACACCGCATCGAGGGGCACCGCCGCGGCCAGCTGCGCGAGCTCTTCGTCGGAGAGGACGACGTCGCTCGCCGCGGCGTTCTCCTCGAGGTAGCTGCGCCGCTTCGTGCCTGGGATCGGTACGACGTCCTGGCCCTGGGCCAGCACCCAGGCGAGCGCGAGTTGCCCTGCGGTGCAACCCTTCTCGCTTGCCAGCCGTATAATCGCGTCGACCAGTCGGAGATTGGCCGCGAGGGCCTGCTCGGCGAAGCGCGGCGATTGTCGACGGAAGTCGTCGGCCGGCAGGTCGTCCACGGACGTGATCGAGCCGGTCAGGAAGCCGCGGCCCAGCGGCGAGTAGGCCACCAGGCCGACGCCGAGCTCGCGCATCGCGGGGAGCACAGCCCGCTCGATGTCGCGGCTGAACAGGCTGTACTCGCTCTGCACCGCCGCGATCGGGTGCACGGCCGCGGCGCGACGCAGGGTGTCGGCTGAGCACTCGGACAGCCCGAGGTGGCGCACCTTGCCCTGGCTGACGAGCTCGGCCATCGCGCCGACGGTCTCCTCGATCGGCACGTCGGCGTCGACTCGGTGCTGGTAGTACAGATCGATGGTCTCGACGCCGAGCCGCCGCAGCGAGGCCTCGCAGGAGGCCTGGACGTAGGCGGCGTCGCCCTTGATACCGAGGCGAGCGCCCTCGGGGCTGCGGACGATGCCGAACTTCGTGGCGAGTTGCACCTCGTCGCGCCGACTCCTGATCGCCCGGCCGACAAGCTGCTCGTTGGTGAACGGCCCGTACATGTCGGCGGTGTCGAGGAAGCTCACGCCCAGATCGAGCGCGCGGCCGATCGTCGCGAGGGATTCGGCGTCGTCGCCGGCGCCGTAGAACTCGCTCATGCCCATGCAGCCCAGGCCTTGGGCGGAGACGGTCAGGCCGTCACCGAGGGTGCGTCGTGATTGCGTCATGGGGTCGACTCTAGGACGGCCAGGTTGCAGGATCGGCGGCATGACCGACACCCGCACCGACCCGCCGTACGTCGCTCCGGAACAGGCCATGTTGGTCGCCTGGCTGGACTGGCACCGGGCGACGCTGATTGGCAAGTGCGCCGGCCTGTCCGACCGGCAGCTCAGGACCAGATCGGTGCCGCCGCCGACGATGTCGTTGCTCGGCCTGGTGCGGCACCTGGCTGACGTGGAACGCGGTTGGCACCGGCGGACACTCGAAGGCGCCGATGCCAGCGGACTGTTCTACGACGAGGCGAACCCCGACGGCGACTTCGACCTCGTCGACACCGCCGACGTCGAGGAGGCGTTCGCAGCGCTCGACGCCGAGGTTGCCCATGCGCGCGAGGTCGCGGACCAGATGGCGCTCGACGACACGGGCACCCTGCAGGGTGAGATGGTCAGCCTGCGCTGGGTGCTGGTGCATCTGATCGAGGAATACGCGCGGCACAACGGACACGCCGACCTGCTCCGGCAGTGCCTCGACGGCGCTGTCGGGGAGTAGCTGGTGCAGGCTGCCGCCCGACCTTCTCGCGAGGGTCGCTGAGCCGGCCACGCGAATTCGCGTTCGGTCACAACTCGATCAGTCAGGCGCGCTTGGCCATCCGCTGGATGAAGCCGTGCTGCCATCGTGCCCGAGATCCTCGTGTGGACAGCGGTTCTCGTTGTCAACACCCCTTGCGACGACTTCCCGACTGCGATAGTCTTCGAACACGCGTTC
>JAYSQK010000084.1:0-3611 GCA_043721555.1 Frankiales bacterium | reverse complement strand
GCGAAACCGAGCGGCGCGGACGCCTCCAGGACGTCGGCGTGCACGGTCATCGTCGCGGTCATCCCGGCGAGGGCAGGCAGGACGAGCAGCAGCGTCTCGACGGCGTCGAAGGACGGTTCCTGGCTCTCCTGCATATCGCGGTCGTAGGTGAGCGGCAGGCCCTTGAGCATCGCCAACTGGCCGGTGACATGGCCGATCAGCCGGCCCGCCTTGCCACGAGCGAGCTCGGCGATGTCGGGGTTCTTCTTCTGCGGCATGATCGAACTGCCGGTGGAGAACGCGTCATCCAGGGTCACCCAGCCGAACTCGGTGGAGTTCCACAGGCAGACCTCCTCGCCGTAGCGCGAGAGGTGCACGCCGAGCAGGGCGGCGCAGAACAAGAACTCCACGACGAAGTCACGGTCGGAGACCGCATCCATCGAGTTGGCTGCCGCTGCGCCGAAGCCCAACTCCGCGGCGGTGGCGACCGGGTCGACGGGCAGCGAGGACCCGGCGAGGGCGCCCGAGCCGAGCGGCGACACCGACGCCCGCAGGTCCCAGTCGCGCAGCCGGTGCACATCCCGAGCGAGCGCCTGCACATGCGCGAGCAACTGGTGTGCGAACAGCACCGGCTGGGCGTGCTGCAGGTGGGTCATGCCTGGCGCCGGGGTGTCGAGGTGGTTCGCCGCCTGCTCCAGCAGCGATTCCTCGAGCCCGGCCAGCTGGCCGACGATGGCCCGGGCGTGGTCGCGCAGATACAGCCGCAGATCGGTGGCGACCTGGTCGTTGCGCGACCGGCCGGCACGCAGCTTGCCGCCCAGCGGGCCGAGCTTGTCGAGCAACCCGCGCTCCAGTGCGGTATGGACGTCCTCGTCCTCGACCCGCGGGGCGAAGCTGCCGTCCCGCGTCTCGACGGTCAGCTCGTCCAGGGCAGCGAGCATCCGGACGAGTTCGCCGTCGTCGAGCAGCCCGGCGCGGTGCAGCACGCGGGCGTGCGCCTTGGAGGCCAGCAGGTCGTACGGCGCGAGCCGCCAGTCGAAGTGGACGCTGACCGACAACCGGGCGAGCGCCTCGGCGGGACCGCCCTCGAAGCGGCCACCCCACAGGGAGGTCCGATCAGCCACGGGGCTCCCGCTGCAATTTCAGGTCTCGCTTGGCGGCGATCTTGCTCGGCAGGCCCCACAGCTCGACGAAACCCTTGGCCAGCGACTGGTCGAAGGTGTCGCCCTCGTCGTAGGTCGCCAGCTCGAAATCGTAGAGGCTCGCCTCGCTGCGGCGCCCGGTGACGGTGCAGGTGCCGGCGTGCAGGGTCAGCCGGACCTCGCCGGTGACGTGCTCCTGGCTGGCCCGGACGAACTCGTCGAGGGCGCGCTTGAGCGGCGAGAACCACAGTCCGTCGTAGACCAGCTCGGCCCAGCGCTGCTCGACACCGCGCTTGTAACGGGCGAGATCGCGCTCCATGGTGAGGTTCTCGAGCTCCTGATGCGCCGTGATGAGCACCTGGGCACCGGGCACCTCGTAGACCTCGCGGCTCTTGATGCCCACCAGGCGGTCCTCGACCATGTCGAGGCGACCGACCCCGGCCGCGCCCGCCCGCGCGTTGAGCTGCTCGATCGCCTGCAGCACCGACACCTTGGCGCCGTCGATCGTCGTCGGGACGCCATCGACGAAGGTGAGCACCAACTCGTCGGGGGCCCGGCCGAGGGTCGGGTCGGAGGTGTAGCTGTAGACGTCCTCGATCGGGGCGTTCCAGGGGTCTTCGAGAAAACCGGTCTCGACCGCGCGGCCCCAGACGTTCTGGTCGACGGAGTACGGCGAGCGCTTGTTGACGTCGATCGGCAAGCCCTTGGCCTCGGCGAAGGCGATCGCCTTGTCGCGGGTCATGCCGGAGTCGCGGACCGGGGCGCTGACGTGCAGATCGGGTGCCAGGGCGCCGATCCCGACCTCGAAGCGGACCTGGTCGTTGCCCTTGCCGGTGCAGCCGTGGGCAATCGTCGTCGCGCCGTGCTCGCGGGCGGCGGCGACCATGTGCTTGACGATCAGCGGCCGGGACAGCGCCGAGACGAGCGGATAGCGGCCCATGTAGAGGGCGTTGCTCTGCAGGGCGGGCAGGCAGTACTCCTCGGCATATTCGTCGCGGACGTCGGCAACGACCGCCTCGACCGCGCCGCAGTCCAGGGCCCGCTGGCGGATGACGTCGAGGTCCTCCCCGCCCTGGCCGACGTCGGCCGCGACAGCGACGACCTCAGCCCCGGTCTCGGCAGCGATCCAGCCGATGGCCACCGAGGTGTCGAGCCCTCCTGAGTAGGCGAGGACGATCCGGTCCTTCACAGCGTTCCTTCCAGGGGTCGGCCTTCGGCCAGCCGCAGGAGCCGGGTGGCGAGGGCGTCGGAGCCGGCGGTGGGCGGCGTCCGGGTGACGAGCAGGACGGTGTCGTCGCCGGCGACGGTGCCGGCGACCTCGGGTAGGCCGGCGCGATCGAGCGCCGAGCCGAGTAGGTGGGCGCCACCGGGGGGCGTGCGCAGGACGACCAGGCCGCCGGTGGCCTCGGCGCTGACGAGCAGCTCCTCCAGCAACCGGCCGAGGCGGGCGTCGACGGCCTCGGGGGTGCCGGGACGCGGCCGGCCCTCGGGCGGTACGGCGTACGCCATGCCCTCGTTGGTGCGGACCTTGACGGCGCCGAGCTCTTCGAGGTCGCGCGAGACAGTCGCCTGGGTGACCGGGACACCGGCGCCGGCGAGCAGCCGCCCGAGCTCGGTCTGGCTGGCGACGGGAACGGTCTCGAGCAACTCGACGATCCGCGCGTGCCGGGCAGCCCTGGTCACAGGGACCTGCGCCGACGGCCCCGCCACGGCTAGGCCTGCGCCAGCAGCCATGTCAGCAAGGCCTTCTGCGCGTGCAGGCGGTTTTCGGCCTCGTCCCAGACCGCCGACCGCGGCCCGTCGATGACCGAGGCGGCGATCTCCTCGCCACGGTGCGCGGGCAGGCAGTGCAGCACCGTCACGCTGTCCTTGGCTGCGGCCACGGCGCGGTCGTCGAGGGCGTAGGGCGTGAGGTCGGCGATCCGCTGCTCGGCCCCGCTCATCCCCATCGACACCCAGACATCGGTGGTCAGCACGTCCGCTCCGTGCGCCGCCTCGTGCGGGTCTTCGGTGACGACGACCTTGGTGCCGTACGCCGCGGCGCGGGCGACCACCTGCGGATCGGGCTGATAGCCGGCGGGGGCGCCGATGCGGACCTCCATGCCGGCCATCGCGCCGCCGACCAGCAGCGAGTTGGCCATGTTGTTCGCGCCGTCGCCGAGGTAGGTCAGGACCAGCCCCTGGGTGCGTCCCTGCCGCTCGCGGATCGTCTGCAGGTCGGCCAGCACCTGGCACGGATGCCAGCCGTCGGTGAGGGCGTTGACGACCGGCACGCTGCTGGCCCCGGCGAGGGCCTGGATGCGGTCGTCACCGAAGGTGCGAATGACGATCGCCGAGACGTAGCGGGAGAGCACCCTGGCGGTGTCCTCGATCGTCTCGCCGCGGCCGAGCTGGGTGGTCTGGGCGTCGAGGATGACGGGGTGCGCGCCGAGCTCGGCGATGCCGATCTCGAAGGACAACCGGGTGCGGGTGCTCGGCTTTTCGAACACC
>JAYSQK010000083.1:0-2095 GCA_043721555.1 Frankiales bacterium | reverse complement strand
CTTGAGGGCGGTCACGACCATGACATCTGGAGCCAGGAGGGCGCGACCGGTTTCGACACCGAGCAGACCAAGGGCGCCGAGCCGGTGCCCTCGGTGCAGTTCGGCTTCGTGAAGACCCAGGCGCTCGCCGTACCAACGGTCAACGCCCCGACCGGTGAGATCAAGGGCGTCGTTGTCGCCGGGCTGCCCTACGTCGGCGGCCAGGGCGGCCAGGTCGGTCCTGAAGGATGGGCAGGCAACAAGATCGAGGGACCGATCAAGGCTCCCTGGGTCGCCCTGTCCGACCTCGGCGCGGGTGACCAGCAGATCTACGTCGGCCGTGGCGCCGACAACGGCACCTTCGACATCAAGAACGTGCCAAACGGCACCTACCAGCTCACGATGTGGGACGACGACCAGGACTACATCATCTACAGCGTCAACGTCGACGTAGCGGGCGGCGCCCTGACCGACGTCGGCACCGAGATGCTTGTCGGCTGGTTCACCCACATCAAGGGCAGCGTATTCGTCGACGCCAACGGCAACGGCAAGAAGGACACCGGTGAAAACGGGGTCGCCGGTTTCGCCCTGACGGTCCGTGAGCGCGACAACACGACGATGGACCAGGCCACGAACACGGCCACGACCGACGACAGCGGCAACTACGACATCCGCGAGACCTACCCGATGGGCAAGTGGCTCGTGCTGGAGGCATTCAACACCCGCTACCAGACGACAGGTATCACCTACCGCGCGGCCAACGAGCCGACCGCCACGACCAAGCTCGGCTCGCTCGTGGACCTGAGCTTCCTGCCCATCATCGGCCTCGGCGCCCAGATCGACTGGGGCGTCCAGCCCTACGCGGCCGGCACCAACGGCGGCATCGTGGGCACGGTCAGCTACGACACGACCCGCAACGAGCTCGACCCTGCGCAGGCGGCCACCGAGAGCTACTCGCCGGGCATACCTGACGTCCCGGTGAGTCTGTACAACTCGGTGCCGTGCGACGCCACCACGCCTGCCGACATCACCCTCAACTGCCGCTTGGGCAAGAAGGTCGATCTCGCGACGGGCGCTCTGTTGAAGGGAAACCAGATCGGGGGCTCGTACACGTCGGAGACGTGGGCGCCGCCGCGAGGCTGCACCGCACGGGACTACAAGGGAACCCCGCTCACCGACCAGCAGGCACTGCCCGAGTTCGGTGCGGCTGCCAACCGTATGTGCGTCGAGTCGCCGATGATGGGCATCGCCGTTGGCCCCAGCGACACGACCGACCCCACTTCCGCGGGCCAGACGGTCAACGGCAACTACGGCTTCGGCGGCCTGGCTGCGGGCGACTACATCGTCTCCGTCAACATCCCGAACGACCCTGTGGACGGCAAGCCGATGTACAAGGCCACCAGGGAGGAGGACGTCAACATCTTCGACGGCGACACCTTCCTGCCGCAGCAGAACTACCCCCCGGCCACCCCGGCCGATGCGGCCGCTGCAGCCGACGCGACCGTCGCGCCGGTTCCTCACCAGCCCCCGTCCCAGCAGGCCGGCTTCATCTCGCCGTGCGCTGGCGCTTTGCACACAGTGCACGTCACCAACCAGGCGTTCATCGCCGGTGGCGGCAGCACCTTCGAGGGACAGAACAAGCCATCGTGCACCGACAAGCTGGTCACGGTGCGCACCGGGCAGGCCACAGCGCCCAACTTCAACCTGTTCACCGACGTCCCGCTGCCAACCCACTTCTGGGGTCTGACGCTGAACGACCTCGGACTGACTCTCGACAAGCGCAGCGTCAACTACGGCGAGGCCCAGGGCCTGCCGTTCGTGCCGGTGGGTCTGTACGACTCCTTCGGTCGGCTGACCTACACCACACACACCGACTTCAACGGCCTGTATGAGGCCCTCGTCCCCTCCACGGACACCTTCAACTGCCCCGTGCCCGCAGGCCCCTGCCCGAACATGTACCGCTTCACGGGCAACGACCCGGGTCAACCCGGCGCAGAGAACGCTGACTACAACCCCAGGTTCAGGACGATCTCCACGAACTTCCAGGGCTGGCCCGGGCAGTACACCGTGACCGACGAAGCGCCGACCCAGGTGGCAGCGACAGTCCTGACCCCCG
>JAYSQK010000082.1:0-3932 GCA_043721555.1 Frankiales bacterium | reverse complement strand
CGGCTCTGCCACTGGCGGGTCGCGGTCGAGGAGCTCAACGTCCGCCGGTTCTTCGACGTCACGACCCTGGCCGGCGTGCGGGTCGAGGACCCGGCCGTCTTCGACGCCACCCACGCGCTGGTGCTGCAGCAGCTGCACGACGGCGAGGTCGATGGGCTGCGGATCGATCACCCCGACGGTCTGGCCGACCCGGGCGGCTATCTGGACCGGCTGGCCAGTGCGACCGGCGGCGCCTACGTCGTGGTCGAGAAGATCCTCGAGCCGGGCGAACAGCTGCCGGCAACTTGGGCCTGCGCCGGCACGACCGGCTACGACGCGTTGAACCTCGTCATGGGCCTGTTCGTCGATCCGGCCGGCGAACAGCCCCTGACCGACCTGTGGCAGTCGCTGACCGGCGACCGGTCGACCTTCGCCGAGGTGGTCGCCCGGACCAAGCACCAGGTGCTGTCCGAGGTGCTGCCGGCCGAGGTCAACCGGCTCGTCGACGTGGCGCTTCGGGCCTGCGAAGGGCTCGACGTCACCCGCCGCGGCGTGCGCGAGGCCCTGGTCGAGGTGCTCGCGTCGTTCACCGTCTACCGGGCCTACCTGCCGCCGACCGGTCCGGCCGACGACATCGCCCGGGCCCAGGTTGCGCACGCGGTGGCGGCGGCCAAGACCACCCTGCCGTCCCGTGTGCGCGAGATCGACGTGGTGGCCGCCCTGGCGTTGGCCGAGCTGCCCGCACCGGAGTTCGTGACGCGCTTCCAGCAGACCTGCGGGCCGGTGATGGCCAAGGGTGTCGAGGACACCGCGTTCTACCGCTACCTGCGGCTGTCGGCGCTGTGCGAGGTTGGCGGCGACCCGTCGGTCTTCGGCACCTCCATCGGGCAGTTCCACCAGTCCTGCGCGACGACGCAGGAGCAGTGGCCGCTGACGATGACGACGCTGAGCACCCACGACACCAAGCGGTCCGAGGATGTCCGGGCCCGGCTCGTCCTGCTGTCGCAGGTCCCCGCGGCCTGGGGCGAGGCCGTCACAAGATGGTCGGCGCTGGCGGCGCGGCACGGCAGCCTCGACGCGGCGACCGAGCAGCTGGTGTGGCAGAGCCTCTTCGGGGCCTGGCCAATCACGCCCGACCGAGCCGCGGCCTACGTCGAGAAGGCCACCCGCGAGGCGAAGGCGCACACCTCCTGGGTCGACCCTGTCCCGGCGTACGACGGGGCCGTGGCCGATTTCGTCCGGGGGGTGCTCGCCGACGAGGCACTCACCGGCGAGCTGGCGGCGTTCGTCAGCCGGCTCGAACCCGCGTGGCAGGCAACCGCCCTGGCACAGAAGCTGGTGCAACTCACCATGCCCGGGGTCGCCGACGTCTACCAGGGCACCGAGCTGTGGGATCTCTCACTGGTCGACCCGGACAACCGCCGCCCGGTCGACTATGCCGCTCGCGCAACCGAACTCGACGCGCCGGTGCATCCCAAGCTCCGCTTGGTGCTGGCCGCCCTGCGCCTGCGTCGCGAGCATCCCGGCTGGTTCGGCGCGGACGCGACCTACACCGGGCTCGACGCCGGGCCTGCGGCGGTGGCGTTCTGCCGGTCCGGCCGGGTGGTGACCGTTGCCCCGATCCGCTCGACCCGCGCCTGGTCCGATGCGGACGCGGTGACCTTGCCGCCGGGCAGCTGGACCGATGCGATCACCGGGGCCGAGCGGTCCGGGCGGGTGCGGCTCGCGGGCCTGCTCGACGCGTTCCCGGTCGCGCTGCTCGTCGGCGGGGTGACCGGGGAGCAATCGGGCAGGGTGGACGCATGACGACGTACCGTGTCTGGGGTCCGAAGCCGAGGCAGGTCGAGCTGGTGCTCGGGGAAACCCGGCACCCGATGACCCGGGACGAGGCGGGCTGGTGGAGCGTCGACGTGTCGGACGCCGGGCCGGACTACGCCTTCTCGCTGGACGGCGGCGATCCCCGACCCGACCCGCGGAGCGGCTGGCAGCCGGCGGGCGTGCACGGGCCGTCGCGGCTCGTCGACCATGACGCCTACGGGTGGTCCGACCCGCTGTGGCGCGGCCTGCCGCTGCCCGGGGCGGTGCTCTACGAACTGCACGTGGGGACGTTCACCGACGCGGGAACGTTCGACGCGGCGATCGAACGCCTCGACCATCTCGTCGAGCTCGGCGTCGATGCCGTTGAGTTGCTGCCGTGCAACGCCTTTGCCGGTGAGCGCGGCTGGGGATACGACGGCGTGTCGTGGTTCGCCGTCCACGACCCGTACGGCGGCCCGGACGGCCTCAAGCGGTTCGTTGACGCCTGCCACGCAAGGGGTCTCGGGGTCGTGCTGGACGTCGTCTACAACCACCTCGGGCCGGCCGGCAACTACCTGCCGGAGTTCGGGCCCTATCTCACCCAGGCCCACACGACCCCGTGGGGGCCGGCGATCAACCTCGACCGGGCGGGGAGCGACGAGGTCCGGCGCTACGTCCTCGACAACGCCACGATGTGGCTGCGCGACTACCACGTCGACGGGCTTCGGCTCGACGCCGTGCACGCGCTCGTCGACGAGCGGGCCACGCATCTGCTGGAGGAGCTCTCGGTCGAGGTCGCCGGGCTCGCCGCTCAGCTCCGCAAGCCGCTGTTCCTCATCGCCGAGAGCGATCTGAACGACAGTCGGCTCGTCACCGCCCTGGAGGCCGGCGGTGAGGGCCTCGACGCACAGTGGGCCGACGACGTGCATCATGCGCTGCACAGCAACTTGACCGGCGAGACCGCCGGGTATTACCAGGATTTCGATTCGTTGTCCGTGCTTGCCAAGGCGCTCACCGACGTCTTCGTCCATGACGGCTGCTGGTCGAGTTTCCGGGACCGGGCGCACGGCCGCCCGGTGCCGCCCGCACTACCCGGTTCCCGCTTCGTGGTCTATCTGCAGGACCACGACCAGATCGGCAACCGCGCCACCGGTGACCGGATCGCCTCGACGCTGACCGACGGGCTGCTCAAGGTCGGTGCCGCCCTGATGCTGACGTCGGCCTACACCCCGATGCTGTTCATGGGCGAGGAATGGGGGGCCCGCACCCCGTGGCAGTTCTTCTCCGACCACGAAGCCGAGCTCGGCGAAGCGGTCAGTCAGGGCCGGCGGGCCGAGTTCGGCTCGCACGGCTGGGCGACCGAGGACATCCCAGATCCGCAGGAGCGGTCGAGTTTCGAGGCCTCCAAGCTGGACTGGTCCGAGCTCGACGGAGAGCGGGAGCAGGCCCTGCTGGCGTGGACCCGTGATCTGCTCGCCCTGCGCCGCAGCCGGCTCGACCTCAGCGACGGCCGCCGGGACCGGGTCGAGGTGACCTACGACGAGCAGGCGCGCTGGCTCGTCGTACGCCGGGGAAGGGTGGCTGTCGCCTGCAACCTGCGGCAGGAGCGGCAGACGGTGCCCGTGCCCGGCACGCCGGTTGCCGCTCTGCTCGCCAGCGAGACGGGCTTCGTCTACGGCGACGGCAAGGTCGAGACCGATGGCGAAAGCGTGGTGGTGCTCGAATTGCTCGGGTGACGGCTATCCGTCGAGGGTCATCCGCAGCGCGTCCTCGAGGGCAGCGAGATCGACCACGGTCTGGGCGACCTCGAACAATCTGGCACTAAGGTCGTCGATTCGCGGGCTCAGCAGGGTGAGCGGGCCGAGGCCGGCCAGGCGGGCAAAGATCCCGTCGTTGCTGGCCACGAAGAATTGCGCCGGGCGCCCCGCGACCAGGGCCGTCGCCTCGTCGAGCAGCAGATAGTCAGCTTCGTTGCGGCCGGCCGGCACGGCGTAGGCGGTCGAACCCATCACGCCCAACCAAGGGCGGCTGCGGGCGACCGCGCCGTCCTGGCCTGCGAGCACGACGTGATCGGCGCCGGCTGCGAGGACCGCAAGCAGGGCCAGTCGCCCGCTCAACGTGGCGGTGTCGGCCCGGATGTTGTCCAGATCGACGAG
>JAYSQK010000081.1:0-5729 GCA_043721555.1 Frankiales bacterium | reverse complement strand
ATCGCCGGGGCGTGGGACGCCGCCAGTTAGGCGACGTACTCCCGTAGGCCCTCCGCCCGACCACCGGCGCGCAACTCCGCGAGGGTGTCGCGCTCGATCTGGCGGATCCGCTCCCGGGTCAGGCCGAGGTGCCGGCCGACCTCGTCGAGGGTGCGCGGCCGCCCGTCATCGAGTCCGAAGCGCATCCGCATCACGACCGCCGAGCGCTCGGGCAGCGAACCGAGGACCTCGGCGAGCTGACCCTGGAGCATCTGCATCTCCACCGCCGCGACCGGGTCGACGGACTCGGAATCGGTGATGAAGTCGCCCAACGTTGCCTCGTCGTCGCCGACCGGGCTCTGGAGCGACAGCGTGTCGCGGCCGAACGCGATGATCTCCTCGACCTTGGCCGCGGTCATCTCGAGCGGGTGGCCGATCTCCTCGCTGGAGGGGTCGCGACCGAGGGTCTGGGTCAGCTCGCGGCGCACGCGGGTCACCTTGGTGATGAGCTCGGCCATGTGCACCGGCACCCGGATCGTGCGGCCTTGGTCGGCGAGCGCCCGCTGCAGGGCCTGTCGGATCCACCACGTCGCGTAGGTCGAGAACTTGTAACCCTTGGCGTAGTCGAACTTCTCGACCGCTCGCACCAGGCCGAGGTTGCCCTCCTGCACCAGGTCGAGCAGGTCCAGGCCGCGGCCCTGGTAGCGCTTGGCCAGCGACACCACCAGCCGGAGGTTGGCCTCGAGCAGGTGCCGCTTGGCCCGCTCACCGTCCCGGGCGAGCTCGGCCAGGTCGCGCCGCAGCGCGATCGGCAGCTTGCTCTCACCAGCGGTGTGCTGGCGCAGCTTCTCGACGGCGAACAGCCCGGCCTCGATCCGCTTGGCGAGGTCGACCTCCTCCACCGCGGTGAGCAGCGGGACCCGGCCGATCTCGCGCAGGTAGGCCTTAACCAGGTCGATCCCCGGCGGCGGCTCATCGATCGCGAGCGGCACGTCCTCGTCGGCGACGATCGGCACGCTGGCCTCGTCCTGCGCCGGCTCAGCGCCCGGCGCGCCGGTGACCACCGCGGTGGGCTCCGGCGCGGCGGTCGGCGCGGCGAGGGTCGGGCCTGCCGCGGCAGCGGCCGCGCTGGATCGGGCCGGGGCCCGGCGTACGCGGGACGGCTTGGGGTCGTCGGTGCCGATGACCAGCCCGCTCTCGGTCAGCCGGCGGAGCACCGCGCGGGCCTCGTCCGGGCCGATGCCGGCTGTGTCGAAGGAGTCGCGCAGCTGCGTGAGGGAGAGCTGTCCCTCGACCTGCGCACGCTCGACCAGCGCCTGGACGACGTCGGCGGGGTGGGCGGCGGTGGGCATGAGCATCTCCTGGCTTGGTGGTTGGTCTGCGGTAGGGCGCACGTCATCGTGCTGGTCTGCCCGGCCGCTGGGGCCGGCATGCCTACGGGCGTGAGGGTCCCACGCCACCCGGGGGCGGCGCCAGGCAGGTTCGGGTCAGTGCTCGCACAACGATCCACCAACTCGAGGTGTTCCGGTGCACCTCGCGCGGTGAACTCGCTCACAGCCACCAGCGGCTCAGTCGAGGTAGTCGCGGAGCTTCTGCGACCGGGAGGGGTGCCGGAGCTTGGACAGTGTCTTGCTCTCGATCTGCCGGATGCGTTCCCGGGTGAGCCCGAACTCCCGGCCGATCTCGTCGAGCGTGCGGGGTTGGCCGTCGACCAGGCCGAAGCGCATCTTCACGACCGCGGCCTCGCGCTCGGTGAGGGTGCGCAGGACATCGCCCAGCTGTTCCTGCATCAGCCCGTAGGACACCACCTCCGAGGCGATCGGGGCGTCGGCGTCCTCGATGAAGTCGCCGAGGTTGCTGTCCTGGTCGTCGCCGATCGTCGTTTCCAGCGAGACGGGCTCACGTGCGTAGCCCTGGATCTCGACGACCTTCTCAGGGGTCAGATCGAGCTCCTTGGCCAGCTCCTCCGGGGTCGCCTCGCGGCCGAGGGACTGCAGCATCTCGCGCTGGATCCGGGTCAGCTTGTTGATCTGCTCGACCATGTGCACCGGAATGCGGATGGTGCGGGCCTGGTCGGCCATCGCCCGGGTGATGGCCTGCCGGATCCACCAGGTCGCGTAGGTCGAGAACTTGTAGCCCTTGGTGTAGTCGAACTTCTCGACGGCGCGGATCAGCCCGAGGTTGCCCTCCTGGATGAGGTCCAGGAACAACATGCCGCGGCCGAGGTAGCGCTTGGCGATGGACACCACCAGGCGCAGGTTGGCCTCCAGGAGGTGCCGCTTGGCGCGGTCACCGTCGCGGACCAGCTCGGCCAGGTCGCGACGCAAGGCCGCCGATCCCCCGGCGCCGCCGCTTTCGGCCAGCCGCAACTTCTCGGTGGCGAACAGGCCGGCCTCGATCCGCTGCGAGAGCTCGACCTCCTGCTCGGCGGTGAGCAGCGGCGTCTTGCCGATCTCCTTGAGGTAGGCGCGCACGAGGTCGGTCGAGATCCCGACCTCGCCCTCGGCGGCGAGCGGCTTGTCGTCGTCGTCCTCATCGCTCGAGTCGTCGGCGTCGGCGGGAGCGTCGTCGTCCTCGTCCTCGTCGTCGACCTCGTGGTCGACGGCCGGGGGTGCGGCGGGGGCTGGGACCTGGAGCGGCGTGGGCTCGACCGGCGCCTCGGACGGGACCTCCTGCGGTACAGCCAGCAGCGCCGTCTCGGCGGCCCGAGAGGGCTTGGTCCGGCTCGCGCGGCGGACACGCGGCTCGGTGGTGCGGGCGCTGGCAGGGGGCGTCACGGGCGGTCCTTCACGCTCGAAGGGGTCGGGGCTGGGCCCCACCTCTTCAACAGTCGGGAGGCCCTCGGCGTTCCCCACCAAGGGCCTCCGGGAACCGCGCCGGCTAGAGCAGCGAGCGCAGCACGAACGGCATGATGCCGCCGTGCCGGTAGTAGCCCTGCTCGCCGGGAGTGTCGATCCGCACGGTGACCGTGAAGCGCTTGTCGTCGGCCTGCACGGTCAACTCGCGCGGCACCGTCTCGGTGTCGGCGATGCCCTCGATCGTGAACACCTCGTGCCCGGTCAGGCCCAGGGAGCTCGCGGTGTCGCCACCGGTGTACTGCAGCGGCAGCACGCCCATCCCGATCAGGTTGGAGCGGTGGATCCGCTCGTAGGACTCGGCGATGACGGCGCGTACGCCGAGCAACGCGGTCCCCTTGGCGGCCCAGTCCCGTGAGGAGCCCGAGCCGTACTCCTTGCCGGCGAGCACGACGAGGGGGACGCCCTCCCCGGCGTACGCGACCGAGGCCTCGTAGATGGAGACGACCTCGCCGTCCTTGGTGGTGACGCCGCCCTCGGTGCCGGGGGCGAGCTGGTTGCGCAGGCGGATGTTGGCGAACGTCCCGCGGATCATCACCTCATGGTTGCCGCGGCGGCTGCCGTAGCTGTTGAAGTCCTTTGGAGCGACGCCGTGCTCCTTGAGATAGCTGCCGGCTGGGGAGCTGCCCTTGATCGACCCGGCTGGGCTGATGTGGTCGGTCGTCACCGAGTCGCCGAGTACGGCGAGCGCGCGGGCCCCGGTGATGTCGGTGAGGGCGGCCGGCTCGCGCTGCATCCCGTCGAAATACGGCGGCTTGCGGACGTAGGTGCTCTCGGGATCCCAGGCGAACGCGTCGCCGCCGGGCACCTCGATCGCCTTCCAGCGGTCGTCGCCGGCGAAGACGTCCTTGTAGGAGTCGGCGTACATCTGCTCGGTGATCGATTCGCCGACGACCCGGGCGACCTCGGCCGGTGTCGGCCAGATGTCTTTGAGGTAGACCGGATTGCCGTCGGTGCCGGTCCCCAGCGGCTCGGTCGTGAGGTCGAGGTCCATCGTGCCGGCGAGGGCGTAGGCCACGACCAGCGGCGGGCTGGCCAGGTAGTTCATCTTGATGTCGGGGTTGATCCGGCCCTCGAAGTTGCGGTTGCCGGACAGCACGCTGACGACGGCGAGGTCGCCCTCGTTGACGGCGGCGCTGACCTCCTCCGGAAGCGGCCCGCTGTTGCCGATGCAGGTGGTGCAGCCGTAGCCGACGGTGTTGAAGCCGAGTTTGTCGAGATAGGGGTTGAGCCCGGCCTTCTCGTAGTAGTCCGTGACGACCTTCGAGCCCGGCGCGAGCGTCGTCTTGACCCACGGCTTGCTCGACAGCCCCTTCTCGACCGCGGCTTTGGCGAGCAGGCCCGCGGCGACCATGACGTAGGGGTTGCTCGTGTTGGTGCACGAGGTGATCGCGGCGATCGCGACGGCGCCGTGGTCGAGCTGCACCCGGTCGCCAGTGGCCAGGGTGGCCGCCACCGGGTTGCTCGGCCGGTCGCCCAGCGGCCCGACGTTGACGCTGACCGGCTGGTCGCTCGGCTTGCTTTCGTACGCCGCCGCCGGATCGCTGGCCGGGAAGGACTCGGCGCTGGACTCGTCGATCCCGCCGTCGGTGACGGCGCTGTGGCCGTTGCCGGTGGTCGCGTAGTCGCGCAGGGCGGTGCGGAACATCGCCTTGGCGTCGGTGAGCGGTACCCGGTCCTGCGGGCGCTTCGGGCCGGCGAGCGACGGCACGATCGTCGACAGGTCGAGCTCGAGGGTCTCGGAGAAGCGCGGCTCGGCGGCCGGGTCGTGCCAGAGCCCCTGCTCCTTCGCGTAGGCCTCGGTGAGGGCGACCTGCTGGGCCGGCCGGCCGGTGAGCCGCAGATAGGCGAGCGTCTCGTCATCGATCGGGAAGATCGCGCAGGTCGAGCCGTACTCCGGGCTCATGTTGCCGATCGTCGCCCGGTCGGCCAGGGGAACATTGCCGACACCGGGCCCGTAGAACTCCACGAACTTGCCGACAACGCCCTGCCTGCGGAGCATCTCGGTCACGGTGAGGACCAGGTCGGTGGCTGTGGCGCCGGCCGGCAGCTCGCCGGACAGCTTGAAGCCGACGACCTTCGGGATCAGCATGCTGACCGGCTGACCGAGCATCGCCGCCTCGGCCTCGATGCCGCCGACGCCCCAGCCGAGCACGCCCAAGCCGTTGATCATCGTGGTGTGCGAGTCGGTGCCGACGAGGGTGTCGGG
Source organism: Frankiales bacterium (assembly GCA_043721555.1). GTDB lineage: Bacteria > Actinomycetota > Actinomycetes > Mycobacteriales > SCTD01 > JAYSQK01. Next base: position 686 of record JAYSQK010000081.1, on the reverse strand, counting down.
GTAGGCGAGGCCGCCGCGCTCGAAGACGACCCGGGCCAGCCGCTCGAGGTTGACCTGGTGCACGATCCCGGTGTTGGGCGGCACCACGGCGAAGTCGTCGAACGCCGTCTGGCCCCACTTGAGGAACTCATAGCGCTCCCGGTTGCGCTCGTACTCCAGCTTGCCGTTGATGGCGAGCGACTCCGAGCTGCCGAAGCTGTCGGCCACCACCGAGTGGTCGATGACCAGCTCGGCCGGCGCGAGCGGGTTGATCTTCTTGGCGTCGCCGCCGAGGTCGGCCATCGCCTCGCGCATCGCGGCGAGGTCGACGACACAGGGCACGCCGGTGAAGTCCTGCATGAGGACCCGCGCGGGGGTGAACTGGATCTCGGTGTCGGGCTCGGCCTGCGGATCCCAGGCGGCCAGCGCGCGCACGTGGTCCGCGGTCGTGTTGGCGCCGTCTTCGGTGCGCAGCAGGTTCTCCAGTAGCACCTTGAGGCAGTACGGCAGATCGGCCGCCCCGTGCACCGCCGAGAGCCGGAAGACGTCGTACGACGTCCCGCCCACGTCGAGGGTCCCGCGTGCCCCGAAGCTGTCCAGGCTCGTCATCGTGCATCTCCTTCGGTCGTCGTTGGTCACGCTAGTGCGGTGGTGCTCCGGTGCGCACCGCGTCCTCGTCCGGCTGGGGAGCGGTCGGGCTGGTGCGG
>JAYSQK010000080.1:0-3272 GCA_043721555.1 Frankiales bacterium | reverse complement strand
GGTGGGTGACGGGCTGCGGCTGGCCCTGACGACCCTGACCGTGGCGCCGGTGCGCGGGCCGCGTTCGATCGACCGCCGCAGCGCCGGAGCCGCGATGGCCCTCGCGCCCGTCGTCGGGCTCGGCCTGGGCCTGGTCGCCGCCGCGGTCCTCACCGCCGCCCAGGCCCTCACCCGACCGGCATCATCGCCGCTGCTGGCCTGCGCCCTGACCCTCGCGACGCTGGCCGTGCTCACCCGCGGGCTGCACCTGGATGGGCTCAGCGATCTCGCCGACGGGCTCGGCTCCTACCTGCCGGCCGAGCGGGCCAGGGCGGTGATGAAACAGCCCGACGTCGGGGCGCTCGGCCTGGCGACGGTGGTGCTGGTGCTGCTCGTGCAGGTCGGCGCGCTGCTCGGCGCGGTCGAGAGCGGCCGGGGCGCGGTCAGCACCGTGCTGTCGGTCGTGATCGGGCGGATCGCGGTGACAGCGGCCTGCCGCTCGACCCCCGCCGCGGCCCCGGACGGGCTCGGGGCGCTGGTAGCCGGAACGGTCGGTCGCGGCGTGCCGACAGCCTGGGCGCTGCTGACGGCGGCCGGCGGTGCGGCGTACGAGGTGACCTTCGGTGGGCTCGCCGACGGCGTCCGAGCGGTCCTCGCGGTGGCGCTCGCAATGCTCGCGGCGTGGCTGCTCCAGCGGCACGCGGTGCGCCGGCTCGGCGGGTTGACCGGCGACGTGCTCGGCGCGCTCGTCGAGACCGCGACGACCGTGTCGCTGGTCGTGATGGCCGTTGACCTACCGCGGTAGGCCCCGTCAGGCCGGCAGGTCGATCTGGGCGGCCAGCTCGTCCGGGGTGCCGGTGTCCACATCGACCACCTGGTCGGCGACCGCGGCGTAGAGCGGGTCGCGGGTCGCCGCGAGCCGGGCGAGGGCGGCGGCGGGGTCGTCCCCGAGCCATGACCGGCCCGCGCCGGAGCCGACCCGGTGGGCCAGCGTCTCGACCGTCGCCCGCAACCAGATGATCGTCGCATCGCTGGCGACCAGCCGGGCACGATCGGCCGGGTCGAGGACGACACCGCCTGCCACGCCGGCGATGAACGGTCCGGGCAGACCGAGCACGAGGGTGAGCGCCGCGGACTCCGCTGCCCGCAGCGCCGACTCGCCCTCGGCCGCCAGCAACTCCGGGGCGGTGCGCCCGCAGGCCCGCTGGAGCAACTCGTCGTTGTCCAGGTAGGGCCAGCCGGTGCGGGTCGACAGGGCCCGGCCGACCGTCGTCTTGCCGGTGCCCATCATCCCGACCAGCAGCACCCGGCTCATCGCACGTGGCTCGGCACGAAGGGGGGTTTGACCACCCGCATGGTGCTGGTGCGCCCGCGGACATCGACGGTGACCTCGTCGCCCTCGGCCGTCCCGCGCTCGAGCAGCGCCAGGGCGATCCCGATCCGCCGGGTCGGCGAGAACGTGCCGCTGGTGACCTCGCCGATCACCCGCCCGTCGGCGCTGACCTGCATGTGCGAGCGCGGGATCCCCCGGTCGAGCGACTCGAGGCCCCACAGCAGCCGGGCCGCACCGCTGGCCTTCTCGCGCAGCAGGGCCTCGCGGCCCCAGAACGCCGGTTTGTCCCAGCCGACCGCCCAGCCGGACCGGGCCTGCACCGGTGTGATGTCGAGCGAGAGGTCCTGCCCATGCAGTGGATAACCCATCTCGGTGCGCAGCGTGTCGCGGGCCCCGAGCCCGCAGGGCAGCACACCGAGGTCGGCGCCCGCCGCGAGCACCGCGTCCCAGACGGCCGGCGCCTCGTCCCAGGCCGGCAGCAGCTCGTAGCCGCGCTCACCGGTGTAGCCGGTGCGGCACACCACCATCGGCCCGGACCGGGTGAAGCGCATGTAGTCGTCGTCGGTCGGCAGGCCCATCCGGCCGAGCAGTTCGGGGCTTTTCGGGCCCTGCACGGCGATCACGGCGAGGGTCGTGTGCAAGTCCTCGACGGTGATCCCGGCCGGCGCGTCGGCGGCCAGCAGGCCCACGACAGCACTGGTGTTGGCGGCGTTCGGGATGAGGAACACCTCGTCGTCGCTGCGGACGTAGGCGATGAGATCGTCGATCACACCGCCGGTCTCGCGGTCGCAGCACAACGTGTACTGCGCCTGCCCGACCCCGATCCGGCGCAGGTCGTTGGTGAGCCGGGCGTTGACGAAGTCGACGGCACCAGCACCGCGCACCACGCCTTTGCCGAGGTGGCTGACGTCGAACACCCCGACCGCCTCACGGACCGCTTGATGCTCCTTCAGCACCCCGCCGCCCGGGTATTCGATCGGCATCTCCCAGCCGCCGAAGTCGGCCAGCTTCGCCCCGAGGGCGACGTGCCGGTCGTGCAGCGGGCTGTGCCTGAGATCGCTCACGACCCGCGAACCTACGCCGTACGCCGGGACAGTGCCGCAGCCAGCCGGTCGAGGTCCCCGGGCGTGACCCAGGCCGCCGTCGAGATCCGCAGCACCGGTCCGGTGAGGTCCTGGGCCCGGCTCGCGGGTACGGCACTGGTGACGAACCCGTCGGCGAGCAGCGCTGCGCGGGTGGCAACGACGTCCACCCCTGCCGGTGGCAGCAGCGTGGTGATGCCCGTCGGCTCGTCCAGCGGCTCGACGACCTGCCAGCCGCCGGCATCGTGCAGGAGCACCCGGGCCGCCGCGGCCGCCGCCTGCAGGGCCGGGAGCAACGCCGGTGACCACTGCTGCGCGGCCCGGGAAAGCCCGACCCGGCCGGCGATGTGCGCCTCGGGCGACTCGAACCGCCGGACGTCGTCGTACACGGTGACCTGGAGGGTCGGTGGGTCGGCCAGCCGGCGTTGCCAGGCCGGGTCCACGACCGCGAAGCCGACACCGCGGGGACCGCAAAGCCACTTGCGCGAGGTGCCGACATAGGCCGCGGCACCGCTCGGCACCGCGGTCTGGCCGAGCGACTGGGCGACGTCCAGCAGCAGCGGGACGCCGCCCGCGAGCACCTCGGCGACCGGCTGGGCGACGCCGCGCTGGCTGGCGACCTGCGGGAACGTCACGAGATCGAGACCGGCGGGCACTCCCTGCACCCGACCGAGGTCGTCGACCTCCAGCCAGATCAGCTGCCAGCCGCGGCGCGCCGCCCGATCGGCCAGGACGCGCGCGTTGCCGCCGTACTCGCTCGGGACGATCCCGATCCGGGCGCCCGTCTCCAGCGGCCAGGCATCCAGCAGAGCCGCGAAACTTGCCCCGCCGCCCTCGCCGAACGCCACGTCGCTCCCGGCCAGACCGACCATGCTGGC
>JAYSQK010000079.1:0-1997 GCA_043721555.1 Frankiales bacterium | reverse complement strand
ACGAGCATGACGTCGGCGGCCAGGTAGAGCGCGGCCATTTCCTCGCGCGGATAGGCGTGATGCAGATAGTGCACCGCCGGCTTGCCCAGCATCGCGTGCTGGCCGTTGATCCGCCCGACGGTGCCCTCGACCTCTTCGCGAAGGGCGCGGTACTGCTCCACCCGTTCACGGCTCGGGCTCGCTACCTGCACCAGCACGGTCTGTGGCGGCCCGAGCCGTCCCTCGTCGAGCAGCTCCCCATACGCGGTGAGCCGGTGCCCGATGCCCTTGGTGTAATCGAGCCGGTCGACCCCGAGCAGCACCGTCTCGGGGTCCCCCAGATCCGCCCTGATGGCTTTTGCCCGCGCCTGGACATCGGCGCGCCGGGCCAGCTCGCCGTAGCCCTCGTAGTCGATCGAGATCGGGAATGCCCCGACCCGGACGGGCCGTCCTTCGGGAACGGCGTGCACATTCGGTGCCCGTTTCGTGGACGGCTCGATGTCATAGACGAGTGCCCCCCTGGTCTGCCGGCCGGCCGCCCGGCGGCAGGCCCGCAGGAAGTTCGTCGCATCGGCGCGCCGCTGGAAGCCGATCAGGTCGGCGCCGAGGAGCCCCTCGACGATCTGCCGGCGCCACGGCAGCTGCGCGAACAGCTCATAGCCGGGGAACGGGATGTGGCTGAAGAACCCGATCCGCAGATCCGGCCGACCTCGACGCAGCATCGCCGGCACCAGCTGCAGCTGGTAGTCGTGCACCCACACCGTGGCGCCCGGCCGTGCCTGCGCGGCGGCAACCTGCGCGAACCGCTCGTTGACCGTCACATAGGCGTCCCACCAGGGCCGCTGAAACTGCGGGGAGGCGATGACGTCGTGGTAGAGCGGCCACAGCGTGGCATTGCTGAAGCCCTCGTAGACGTCCTCGACCTCAGCCGCGGATAGCGGCACCGGGACCAGGGCCATGCCATCGCTGTCGAACGGCTCCGCGGCGCCACCAGCCGCCCCCGACCAGCCGACCCACACCCCGTCGGCGCCCTGCATCACCGGTCCCAGGGCACTGACCAGACCCCCCGGGCTGGTCCGCCAGGCCACCGAACCGCCCGGGAGATCGACGCGGTCGACGGGCAGCCGGTTGGCCACGACCACCAGGTCGTGACCGCTGGCTGGTGTCTGTGCGGCGCTCATCTCATCGGCGGCGTGGGCCTCGTCGCCCGCACCCGCTCAACCCCGTCATGACAGGGCAAAGCTACCCAGGCGGCCCCGCTCCGCCCCAGCCGGCCCGGCGACGGGCTCAGCCGAAGGCCGCCTGCACCTCGTCGGAGGCCAGTGACTGGCCGGTTACCGGCGCCTGCACCGCGTCCGCCGGGGCCGGTACGGGTGGGCGCGGCAACTGGACGGCGACCACCGCGGGATCGAGCCGCAGGACGGTGTAGCCGGCCACCGCGCCGGCGCCGAAGCCCGGCGCGAAGATGCGCACCGGCGTGGTGATGACGCCGTCGCGCACCGCGTCGTGGATGGCCAGCGGGATGCTCGCCGACGACGCGTTGCCGACCCGTTCGATATTGAAGTACAGCCGGTCGGCACTGAGCCCGGCCTTGTTGGCCAGTTGCGTCACCATCGTCTTGTTCGCCTGGTGCGGCACGATCAGGTCGATGCTGTCGAGCAGCGACGCGGCGACGCCGTCCGGATCCGGCAACTGCTGGATCTCCTCGATCATCTGGTTGAGATAGCGACCGGCGAGGGATTTCACCTGCGGCCCGAACACGGTGATGTTGTTGTCGAACACCGGATTTGGCCAAATGATCGAGTTCACCTCGCTGGCTGGACCGCTCGCATAGGTCTGCAGGTAGTAGATGTCCGGGTCGGCTCCAGCCGGCGCGACGCCAAGGACCATCGCCGCGGCGCCGTCGCCAAAAATCATCCGTGAGGGGCGGACATTGCCGATCTTGTCGGAGAACTTCTCGACACAGACGACCAGCACCGGGCGCTCGACCTCCTGCAGCAGCCGGGTCGCCTCCGCCA
>JAYSQK010000078.1:0-6493 GCA_043721555.1 Frankiales bacterium | reverse complement strand
TGGCACGTGAACGACGAGGCGATCAGCACCGTCGTGAAGACCGCGGAATAGCCGACCGCCAAGTGCACGTCCGGTGGCGGCCAGTTGGCTGCGCCCTGGACCGAACGGATCGTGAAGTACATCGCGAACAGCGCCGCGAAGAACATCAACTCACTCGACAGCCAGACGATGGTCCCGATCGAGACCATGTTCGGTCGCGTCAGGGAGCCGTGCGCCGGCACCTTCTCCAGCACGGAAGCAGTGGCCACTCCGGCATTCTGGCAGGGGTTGGCCGCGGCCACCACGCGGGGCCCCTCGCCGCGCCGGGCGTGCTTGCCCACCGTACGATCCAGGTGTGACGGGCGCCGCGACGATGCTGCTGGCAGGCCCGGGCGGGCTGCCACCCTTCGGGCCAGCGGCGCTGATCAGCCAGGCCGGCTTCCCCTTCGTCCCGACGCTCGGCATCGTGCTGCCGGGGGCGCTCTATCTGCTCGGCGTCCGCCGGCTGACTGCGCGCGGGGACAGCTGGCCGGTCGGCCGGACCGTCGCCTTCGTCCTGGGTGGGCTCGGGATCTTGTCGGTCGCGCTGCTGTCCGGGTTGGCGGCCTACGACGAGCTGCTGTTCGGCGCCCACATGGTCCAGCACATGCTGCTGACGATGGTCGCGACGGTGTTCCTCGCCCTCGGCGCGCCGGTCACCCTCGCGCTGCGGACCCTGCCGCCGCGACCGCGGGCGCTGCTGCTGGCGATCCTCCACTCCCGGTTCGCCAGGCTCGTCACGTTCCCGGCGATCCCCTGGGTGCTGTTCGTCGGCAGCCCGTTCGCGCTGTACTTCTCCGGCTGGTACCCCGCGACCCTGGATTCGCCGCTCCTGCACGACCTGCTGCATCTGCACTTCGTCGTCGTCGGCTCGCTGTTCTTCTGGCCGCTGCTCGGCATCGACCCGATCCCGGGGCGGGTGGGTCACCCGTTCCGGATGCTCATGCTGATCGCCGCCTTGCCGTTCCACGCCTTCCTCGGCATCGCCATCATGAGCGTGCCGCCGGACGGCTCCGGGCTCATCGCCGGCCGTCACTACCTGGCCCTGGTGGGCCGGGCGGAGGCGGTCTTCCAACAGCAGGTCGGCGGTGGCCTGCTGTGGGCGTCCGGTGACCTCGTCGGGTTGCTCTTCCTGGTCGTCGTGCTCGCCCAGTGGATGCGGGCCAGCGAGCGTGAGGCGGCCCGTGAGGACCGGCGGCTGGACCGGCTCGACGCGCTGACGCCCGCTCCGTGAGCCTGCTCGCGCGCTTCCGCAAGGCCCAGCCGGCGCTCCCGTCGTACGACGATGACGGGGTGCTGCCGGTGCTGGTGACGGCCGCGGATGCGGCCCGCGCAGACTCCGCGGTGCTCGCCGAGGCGGCCGCGCATGGCGTGGACCTTGCGCAGCGGCTGCTCGTCCGGCACCACCTGGTGCTGCCTGGCGACGCGGTCGAGCGGGCCCGGGAGCTGCTCGGTCAGGACGGCTACCGACTGACGGTCGTCGGTGACGGACAGGTGCGGGCCTGGCGCACCCAGGTGCTGACCGCGATGAGTGCGTCGCAGGAGCGGTCCCGGATGGCGGGCCTGGCCCAACGCCTCGGCGGCGACGTGCTGGGCTGGGACGCCTGCGGGCCGTCTGGGACCCTTCCTGCGGGCTAGGCTCCCCGGTCATGAGCGACTCCTCCGCCCGCACCCACCGGGTGGTCCTCTACAGCGATGACCCGGCGGTCCGGGACAGCGTGCGGGTGGCCGTCGGACGGCGCCCGACCGGCGATCTCGGCCGGCTCGAGTGGGTCGAGTGCACGACCGGCGCGCAGGTGCTGCGCGCGGTCGACGACGGCGGAGTTGACCTCGCGGTGCTGGACGGCGAGGCCTGGCCGACCGGCGGGCTTGGGCTCGCCAAGCAGCTCAAGGACGAGCTCCGAGACTGCCCACCGACGCTGGTGCTCGTCGCCCGCCACGACGACGCGTGGCTCGGCAAGTGGTCGCTGGCCGACGCGGTGCTGCCCCAGCCGATCGACGCGCCCGATTTGACGGCCGCCGTCGTGGCGCTGCTGCGCCAGCGTGCCGACGGTCTGCCGGTCCGCCGCGCCGTCGGCTGAGCAGGTGACCCCGACCTGGCCGGCGCTGCTCAGCGCCCTGCTCGGCGGCGCGTCGCTCGATGCCGCCGACACGGCCTGGGCGATGCGCGAGGTGATGCAGGGTGCCGCCTCCCCGGCGCAGGTCGCGGCGTTCGTGGTCGCCCTGCGGGCCAAGGGTGAGACGGCGCAGGAGGTCGCCGGCCTGGTCGAGGTGATGCTCGAGCAGGCCCTGCCGGTCGAGGTCGCCGGGCGGGTCGTCGACACCTGCGGCACCGGCGGGGACCGTTCCAACACGGTCAACATTTCCACCATGGCCGCGCTGGTCGTCGCGGGCACCGGCACCCCGGTCTGCAAGCACGGCAACCGGGCGGCCTCCTCCGCCTGCGGCTCAGCCGACCTGCTCGAGGCCCTCGGCGTGGTCGTCGACCTGCCACCGGCCGCGATCGGCCCGTGCGTCGCGCAGGCCGGGATCGCCTTCTGCTTCGCGCCGGTGTTCCACCCCGGGATGCGGCACGCCGCGGTGCCCCGGCGCGAGCTGGGGATCCCAACGGTGTTCAACGTGCTGGGGCCGCTCACCAACCCGGCCCGCCCGGCTGCGCAGGCCGTCGGGGTGTCCGATGCGCGGCTGGCCCCGGTGATGGCCGGGGTGCTCGCTACCCGGGGCGCCGATGCGCTGGTCTTCCGCGGCGACGACGGGCTCGACGAGCTGACCACCACCGGGCCGTCAACGGTGTGGGCGGTGTGCGGCGGCGAGGTCGTCCGGTCGTCGTTCGACCCGGCCTCGATCGGGCTGCCGCCCGCCTCGCTTGCGGACCTGCGCGGGGCCGACGCCGCGCACAACGCCGGGGTCGCGCGCGCACTGCTCGACGGCGCACGTGGTCCGGTCCGCGACGCGGTGCTGCTCAACGCCGCAGCCGCCCTCGCGGCGTACGACGGGATAGTGGCGCCCCTGGCCGAGCGACTCGCAGACGGGCTGGCGCGTGGCGCGGCGGCGCTCGACAGCGGCGCGGCGGCGGGGGCACTGGAACGCTGGGTCGAGGTCAGCCAGCGGCTCCGCCCGGCACCGGGCCGCCCCTAGGTGATCGACAGGAGGAACACGCCCCGCGAGGCGGCCGAGGCCTCGGTGCCGAACGAGCGAGTCACGGCTGGCTGCCGAGGGAGAAGGTCGACTCGAGGTCGTGCCGGCTGTAGGCGCGGAACGCGATCAGCGTCTGGGTCGCGAGCACGCCCGGCACCTTGTTGAGCCGACCGGCGATCACCTCGGCGAGATCGTCGTGCTGGCGCACCCGGACGATGGCCACCAGGTCGACGTCACCGGCGACCGAGTAGACCTCGCTGACACCGTCGAGCTCGGCGATCGCCTCGGCGACCTCACCGATCCGGTCGACCGCGGCGTTGATGTTGACGATTGCCGTGATCACGTCGGCCCGGCCGTGGTTGCCTCGGCTGCGGGGGGCCGTTCGAGCGGGACGTGGCGCTGCGGGTCGACGGGCATGCGCGCTCCTCGCGGTCGGGGTGGCTTCGAACCTAAGCGGTGGCGCGGGCCGGCCGGGCGAGGGGGCGCAGCCCGCGCCGGTCGTCGAACGGCCGGACCTGCTCGCGGGCCTGCTCCAGGGCGCCGAGCCAGGGCCGGTGCCGGCCGGCCCCCCGGGCGGGGGAGGCGAAGGTGCCCTCCAGCCGGACCAGTCTGCTGCCGGGCAGCTCGAGCCAGCGCAGCACGCATTCGACCTCCTCGGCGTGCGCGGCCGGGAGCGGCCCGGGGCCGGGCAGGATCGTCTCGGCGGTCGCGACGAGGGCGTCGACGTAAGGCCCCGGCTGGGCGCCGCGGGGGATGACGCCGGCGGCGACGAGCCGGCCGCGGCGGACCACCGACACCTCCCAGCCGAGGTCGTCGGTGGGTCGGGCGGCCACCAATTGCGGGACGCTGGTCAGGGCCTGCAGGCGCTGGAGCCTCGCAGTGGCCCGGACGAGCGTGGCGAGCCGATCGCGCTGGGCGGCGGCGTCCTCGTAGCGCTCAGCGCCGGCGAGCGCCGCGATCTTGGCTCGCAGCACCTCCACCAGTGCCCCCGGGTCGGCCAGGAACGCCGACCGGACGGCGAGCGCGTGCGCGGCGTACTGCTCGACGGTCTCGCTCCCGTCGCACGGCGCCCCGCAGCGGCCCAGCTCGAACAGGACGCAGGCGGTGGACAGCGTGCGGACCGACAGCCGGCGGGTGCACTGACGCAACGGCACCGCCTCGTGGACGGCGGCAACCGCGAGCTCGGCCAGCCGGGTGCTGCCGAACGGGCCGAGGTAGACCGCGCCGTCGTCGAGCACCTTGCGGACCATCGACAGGCGCGGGAACGCCTCGGTCGTGAGCTTGACCCAGGACGCCCGCTCCGGGAACTTCGAGCGCCGGTTGTAGCGCGGCCGGTGCTCGGCGATCAGCCGCAGCTCGCGCACCTCGGCCTCCAGCGACGTCGCGCAGACGACCGGGTCGACCCGGTCGGCGAGGCCGACCATCTCGGCCATCCGGCTCCGCAGCTCACTGGCGGTGAAGTAGGTGCGGACACGCGAGCGCAGGTTGGTGCTCTTGCCGACGTAGAGCACCCGGCCCTGGGCGTCGCGGAACAGATAGACCCCGGGCGCGGCCGGCATCGCGTCGGCGAGGTGCCGCTTGCGGCGCTGGGCCGGGCTCACCTGCGCCGAGAAGGTGCGCAGCTCCTCCAGGCTGTGCACGCCGAGCCCACCGAGCCGGGCGAGCAGGCCGTGCAGCACATCGACGGTGGCCCGGGCGTCGGCGAGGGCCCGATGGCACGGCTCGGTGTCGGCGCGGAACAACCGGGCCAGTGAGGACAGCTTGCAGTCCGGGGCCTCGTCGCGGGTCAGCACCCGGCGGGCCAGCCGAGCGGTGTCCACCGAGGCGGGGGCCGGCCAGGTCAGGTCGAGCTGCTCGCAGCCGGACCGCAGAAATCCCAGGTCGAACGGCGCGTTGTGCGCGACCAGCACGCAGCCACGGCTGAAGGCGAGGAAGTCCGGCAGGGCGGTCGCGAGCCGGGGCGCGCCGGCAACCATCGTGTCGGTGATGCCGGTGAGCACCGCGATGAACGGCGGGACGGCCACGCACGGGTTGACGAGCGTCTGGAACTCGCCGAGCACCGCACCGCCGCGGACCTTCACCGCACCGATCTCGGTGATCGCACAGTCCCGGTGCGAACCACCGGTCGTCTCGAGGTCGACCACGACGAAGGTGGTCTCACGCAGGGGCGTCCCCAACTCGTCGAAGCTCGCCTGGATCATGTGTTCGAACGTAGGTGTGACCTCCGACAGTTCTGGCCGGACGCCGTACGACGCGCCGGTGTCGGTGCCGCGCCATAGGGTTGTTGCATGGCGAAACGGCTCGGTCGGCGGGGACAGATCGCGCTGGCCGCGGCGCTGGTCGTCGTGCTGGCCGCCGGTGTCCTGGCCGCCGCGACCGGCGGCGGCGGTCCCGCGGTCCGCACCGAGTCGGCGGTCGTCGAGCTGCCGGGCGGCCCGACCGATGCCCAGCCGGTGCGGATCGACACGACGCTCTATCTCCCGGCGAGCGCGACCCGGGCCCACCCCGCGCCGGCCGTCGTCGTCTCGCCCGGCTTTGGGCAGAGCAAGGACGGGGTCGCGGCCGACGCCCGCGACCTGGCCGCGCACGGCTACGTCGCGCTCGCCTGGAGCCTGCGCGGCTTCGGCCGCAGCACCGGCAAGATCGCGCTGGACGCCCCGGACGCCGAGGTCGCGGACCTGCGGGCGCTGCTGGACCGGCTGGCCCAGCGCGCCGAGGTGCTCCAAGACAGCCCCGGCGACCCGCGGGTCGCGCTCATCGGCGCGTCGTACGGCGGCGGGGTGAGCCTGCTCGGGGCGGCCTACGACCGGCGGGTCGACGCCACCGTGCCGGTGATCACCTGGAACTCCTTGCAGAGCGCCTTCCTGCCGGGCGGGGTGTTCAAGGCGCAGTACGCCTCGGTGTTCTTCGCCGCCGGGCCGGCTGGGGTCTGCGCGCGCTTCGCCCAGCGAGTGTGCGAGGCCTACCAGCGGCTGGCCCAGGCGGGGACGCCGACCGCTGCCGATCGGGCGGTGCTCGCCGGGTCGAGCCCGGCCGGGGTCGTCGACCGGATCACCGCGCCGACGCTGCTCATCCAGGGCGAGGACGACACGCTGTTCCCGCTGCAGGAGTCGCTCGCCACCGCGACAGCGCTGCAGTCCCGGGGCGTGCCCGTGCACCTGGCCTGGCTCGAGGGTGGCCACGACAAGCCCTTCGGCGACACCGGCGACGCCCAGATCCGCGAGTTGACCCGCACCTGGCTGGCCCGCTGGCTGCGACGGGATGCCTCGGTCGGCACCGGACCGGTCTTTCGCTGGCACCGCTCGACGGGCGGGGACGGCTCGGCCCGGGCCCTGCC
>JAYSQK010000077.1:0-6353 GCA_043721555.1 Frankiales bacterium | reverse complement strand
TGGCGTACGGCTGGACAGTGCCCGATTCGGTCCGCGCGTCGAACGGGTGGCCGCGCAGGAGCGGCTCGACCGCCCGGTCGACGTCTGCTTCGTGACGGTCAAGGCGACCCAGCTCGATGACGCCCTGCAGCGGGTGCCGGTGGACCTGCTCGGCGGGGCGCTGCTCGTCCCGCTGCTGAACGGCGTCGAGCACCTCGCGCTGCTGCGCCGGCACTATCCGGCGGCGACCGTGGTGGCAGCGACCATCCGGGTTGAGTCCACCCGCACCGGTCCGGGCCAGGTGCGCCAGGACAGTCCGTTCGCTTCGGTGGAGCTGTGCCACGCGCCGGGTGTGGACCGGCTGGCTGACGTGCTCCGGACGGCCGGGCTCGACGTCCGGGTCCAGGCCGACGAGGTCGCGGTCCTGTGGGACAAGCTAGCGTTCCTGGCCCCGCTGGCGCTGCTCACCACGCACGCCCGGCAGCCGGCGGGCTACGTCCGCGAGCAGCGGCGCGAACAGCTCATCGCGGTCATCGGGGAGGTCGCGGCCGTCGCCCGGGCGGAGGGTGCGGCCGGTGACCAGCACACGGTGCTGTCCGCCTTCGACGCGCTGCCGCCGACGATGCGTTCGTCGATGCAGCGGGACGCCGACGCCGGCCGGCCACTCGAGCTGGACGCACTCGGCGGTGCTGTCCTGCGGGCCGCTGCCCGGCACGGCATCGAGCTCCCCGTCACCGCCCGGCTGGTTGCTGAGCTCGGAGAGGTCTTTGGTCCTGACCATCAAGGGATTCCTGACGACGGGGCCACCCGGGGATAGCCTTCGCAGGTGGGTATCCAGGCACCCCTCGAAACGCCGCTGCTGAAGAAGATCCGCGATTCGGTCATCGGTGACGACCAAGTGCTGCCGGGGCCGTACGGGCCACGTCGGGTGACCTACGCCGACTACACGGCGTCCGGCCGGGCGCTGTCGTTCATCGAAGACTTCATCCGGGACGAGGTGCTGCCCCGCTACGCCAACACCCACACCGAATCCAGCGGCACCGGCTTGCAGACCAGTCGGCTCCGGGAAGACGCCCGGGCGCTCATCAGGGATGCGGTCGGCGGCAACCAGGAGACCGTTGTCATCTTCGCCGGCTCCGGGTGCACCGGAGCCATCGACAAGCTGATCGGCATCCTCGGCCTGCGCATCCCGTCCGAGCTGGAGGACCACTACCAGCTCAGCGAACACATTCCAGCCGCGCAGCGGCCGGTCGTGTTTCTCGGCCCGTATGAACACCACTCCAACGAGCTGCCCTGGCGCGAGTCGATCGCCGACGTCGTCGTGATCGGCCAGGATGCCGACGGGCACATCGATCTCGCGCACCTGGCGGCCGAACTCGTCCGCGCTGAAGCACGGCCGCTGAAGATCGGTGCCTTTTCGGCGGCCAGCAACGTGACCGGCATCGTGACCGACACGCAACGCATTTCCGCGCTCCTGCACCAGCACGGCGCCCTGGCATTCTGGGATTTCGCGGCCGCGGCCCCGTACATGGCCATCGAGATGTACGCCCCGGATCCGCAGGCCTACAAGGATGCGATCTTCCTCAGCCCGCACAAGCTGATCGGCGGACCCAGCACCCCAGGCATTCTCGTCGTACGCCGTGCGTTGCTGGTCAATCGGGTGCCCGACGTCCCGGGTGGTGGAACGGTCGCCTACGTCAACCCGACCGAGCACGCCTATCTGACCGATCCGGTGCAGCGCGAAGAGGGCGGCACGCCGGCAATCGTCGAGTCGATCAGGGCCGGGTTGGTCTTCCAGCTCAAACAGGCCGTCGGAATCGACGTGATCCGCGCGCACGAGGAGCACTACCTCGCCAGGGCAGTTGCGTCCTGGCGGCAGGAGCCGGCCATTGAGATCTTGGGCAACCTGGCGGCGGAGCGCCTGTCCATCGTCTCCTTCGTCGTCCGAGCGCCGAGTGGGCGATACCTGCACCACAATTTCGTGGTCGCCCTGCTCAACGACCTGTTTGGCATCCAGGCCCGCGGCGGCTGTTCCTGTGCCGGTCCGTACGGCCACCGGTTGCTGGGGATCGACCTGGAGCACTCGCACGAGTTCGCACGCGAGATCGGTCTCGGCTGCGAGGGCATCAAGCCCGGCTGGGTGCGGGTCAACTTCAACTACTTCATCTCCGAAGCGGTCTTCAACTACCTCGTCGAGGCCGTCCGCCTGGTGGCCCACGACGGTTGGCGCCTGCTCACCGACTACCACTTCGATCCCGCGAGGGCACTGTGGCGGCACCGGCTCGGTCCGGTCGAACCACCGTTGCGGCTGAACCAGATCTCCTACGACGCAGACGGTCTGATGTGTTTTCCGCACCACGACGAGCGCGCACCGGAAACTGAGCTCGACCGCTATCTGGAGCAGGCGCGCGGCGTGTTCGCGGGTCGATCCGGGGAAGGCGAGCAGGCCAGCGGCACCGTCTCCGCCGACTTCGACGAGCTCCGCTGGTTCGACCTGCCTGCTGCCAGTCTGGTCGTCCCCTCGAGGTGACAATCGACCCGGGAGCGGGCTGGGATCGACGCTTCAGCGAGCGGCCGTGGCCCACCGACCCCGACCCGCTGCTGGTCGGCCTGGCGCAGCCGCTCCCGGCCGGGCGAGCCCTGGATGTCGCCAGCGGGCCTGGCCGCAACAGCCTGTGGCTCGCCGGCCGGGGCTGGTCGGTCACCGCCGTCGACGCCTCCACCGTGGCGCTGACCCTGGCGCAGGAGCGCGCCGACGCCTCTGGCGTGCGACTGCGGACCGTGCAGGCCGACGTCCTGACCTGGACGCCGCCGGCTTCGGCGTACGAGCTCGTGGTGCTGGCCAACCTGCATCCGGCCCAGGGCGAACTGGCCGATCTGCTGGCCAGACTGACCGTAGCCCTGGTGCCCGACGGTCACCTGTTCGTCGTCGGACACGACCTGGCGAACCTGGGGCGCGACGGACCTCGTGACCCCGACCGGCTGCTCACCGTCGCGCGGCTGGCGGCGGCCATTCCACCGGGCCTGTCGATGGAGCGCCTGGTGCGAGTGGTGCGCTCCGGCACGGACACCGAGGGCGACACCGCCGTCCTCGGCTGGGGTCGCCGGCTCGTCGCAGACGCCTGACCCGTTGCCGGCGCCCCTGGAACCGGTTGGCTGCTGCGCTGCACCCCGGCTCGGCGGACGCAGTCGGATGCGATCGACCGAGCCTTGGAGCTCGAGACGTCGGGCGAGGATCGGGTTATCGTCGGCCTGGCTCCGGTGGCAAGCAATCGCGGCCAGCTGGACGGCACGGGCGACCTCGACGTCGAGCGTCCCGTCGCCGTCCAGGGCAACGAACGCCGTGGCGAACTCGGCGTTGAGCCGGGCAGCGACATCGGGGGCGATGCCCCACTCCAGGACGGCCAGCCGGTGCCGATCGGCAACGCGGAGCGCGGAAGCGGACGCTGCCCGATGGTCGGGATGACCGGTGACGCCACCGGATTCGAAGGCGAGGAGCGTCACCGCGTCGCGAACGTTGCCCTCGACGACCTCGTCGACGACGGTTGTCGCGACGGCACCGAGGCCACCGTCGCTGAAGTCGTGGAGCACGACCTCGCTGACACCAAGTCGGTCGGCGGCTCCGGTCAACTCCCAGAGCCGGACGGCAGCCAGATCGGCGGTCGCGCCGAGCGTGCTCGCTTCCCCCTGGGTCAGGCAGAGAACGCGCACGTCTCCGCCTCGGGCGATGAGTTCGGCGATGACCGCGCCCAACCCGAAACTCTCGTCGTCGGGGTGCGCGACTACCGCCAACACCGGTCCGCGGCCGACGAGATCGCCCAGCAGCCCGGCTGCGCCCGACGTCACTGCCTGTCCGGGCCGGCGAATTCGTGATAGGCCGCCCATGCTCGTGGTCCGTAGACCGATGCTGTGCCGCCGTCCATCAGCAATGCGACACCGAGCGCCTCTGCGACTTCTTGGGCAGTCGCGCCGCGCCGCGCGGCGGCTTTGGCGTGGTAGCCGATACAGCCGTCACACTGCTTCACCGTGGCAATGGCCAACGCCATGAGTTCCTTGACCTTGGTCGAGAGTGCGCCCTCGGCGACCGCGGCGCGGTGCAGATCGGCAAAGCCCGACCAGGTGTCGGGCGCTGCCTGTGACAGCGACCGGGTGGGGTCCTTCAAGTCCTCGATCACATCGTGAAACGGGCCCCGGGTCGTCATGGTGTGCACCTCCAGCCGAGAGCGGCGCTTCCAGAAGAGTTGTCCTCATCTTGATCGGCGACACCTTGATGCGCGGCGAGCGCATCACGGGCACCGACACTGACCCTTCCGATCGTGTGGGACATGCCCTGATTCTTGATCCGCAGCGGTGATCGCAACAGGGCCGAAGGTCCGTAGCTGCCACGGCTGCAAGACACCGCGACCAGACCCTCCGCGGGGTTCGAGGGCGCAGGTACCTCACCCGTCTTCATTCGCCGCGACGCACCTGGGGCGCGGTTGCCAACGGTCGATCAGCAATACCGCCATCCGGTCGGCGGCTTCCAGGTCGTCGAGGGTGACCTGTCGGCCGGTCGTCGAGGCCACCGCCCTGGCGAGGTCGTGCGCGAGCACCGCCGTCACCGGCACCCGGCCGGGCTGGGCCCCGGCCATCGCACCAGACGGCGCGATGGGGTTCGAGCGCCATCGGATCCGCATGGGCACAGGATCGCCGACTTCAGGTCGGAACGGCAGTCTTGACCTATGCCCCGGCACCGGTGCGGGCGTGTCCTGTGCACAACCTGGCTGTGGGTATGTGGAGGACCTGGGGATGACCCGCGGCGCCCGGGCGTTCGACGTGCAAGGCTGCTTCAGCGGCTCGCCCTCGTGGTCGAAGACCTTGATGTCGTCCCCACCGGAGAGGTCCCCAAGCCACCATGTTCTCGGATCACGGCGTCGTCATGCCGCCGCTGCGAACCATGCTCAGCGGCATCGGGCTCCAGGTCGTCGAGGGCACGCTCGCACCGGCGCTGATTTTCTGGTCGATGCTGCATCTCACCGGGCTGGTCTGGGCGCTGTTCGCGGGCCTCGCCTGGTGCTATCTGGCGATCGCGCGCCGTTGGCTGCGTGGAGCCACGTTGCCCGCCGTCCTCGTCGTCGGTGCGCTGCTGTTCACGACCCGGACCGGCGTCGCGCTGGCCTTCCACTCGACGTTCGTCTATCTGCTGACGCCGACGATCAACGCCTTCGTGCTGGCGGCGGCCTTCGGGGGGTCGGCGCTGCTGCGCCGGCCGCTCACCGAGCGGTTCGCCCGTGACTTCGTCGGGCTGCCAGCCCACGTGACGGCGCTCGTGCGGGTCCAGACCGCGCTGCGCCGGCTGAGCCTGGTGTGGGCCCTGGTCAACATCGTGAACGGCGCCGTCGCCCTGCAGCTGCTCATCGCCGACCACTACGACGCCGTCATCCTGGCCCGCTCACTGCTCTCGCCGGTGTTGTCCGCGCTCGCGGTCGCCTGCTGCGTGCTGATGGGCCGGCGGGCACTTCGGGCTGAGGGCATCCACGTGCACCTGCGTTGGCGGGACCAGCCCGCGTCGTAGGTGCGGTGCCTGACTCGCTCGGGCTCCCGGCCGTCGCCGCGTGTGCGCGGGGGAGATGCCTTCTGCGGGCTGCCTTGCGTCGCTGGCCAGCGGCTGGATCGGTCCGGCGCGTGCGCGCCGGGCTCGTCGCGGCCTCTCGGCCGAGCCCAAGAACCCGTTGTGGACAGCGGTTCTCGTTGTCCACACCCCTTGCCACGACTTCCCGACTGCGATAGTCTTCGAACACGCGTTCGAGGACAACGGAAGGAGCGGGGCTATGACGATCACCGCCCCGCCGGTGCCTTCGACCGCGGTCGAGTTGTACGACGTGCTGGACCGGCTCGGCTCGCTCGGGCCGACCGGGGACCCGCGGATGTGCGCTGCACTGCTGCGGGCGGTGTCGACGATGGAGGGGTTGGCGTTGCGGGAGGTCGCCGCGGTCGACGCTTACGGCACGTTCACCGAGGTCGGCCAGCCCTCGACCGTCGCGCTGGTGCAAGCCGCGGTCGACTGCACCCAGGCCGGCGCCGGCGGCACCGTCCGGCTTGCCCGGCGGCTCGATGGCGACCTGCGCCCGGTCGGGGTGCTACTGGTCGCTGGAAGGTTGACCCGGCGGCACTGCGCGGCAGTCGTGCACGGCGTCCGGGGGCTCGACGCCAACATCGTCACCGACTCCCTCGAAGCGATCTGCAACCTCGCGCTCGCGACCGACCCGGACACCCTCGCCCGGGAGCTCCGAATCCGGGCCGAAGCGATCAGCCCAGCCCTGGCCGAACACGCCCGCGCCCGGCTCGAAACCCGGATCGGGTTGAGCTACGCCGACAGCCCCGACGGCACCGGC
>JAYSQK010000076.1:0-4994 GCA_043721555.1 Frankiales bacterium | reverse complement strand
GCTGCACGAGGGCGGCCCGCTGCTCGTGCTGGCCGGCCCCGGCACCGGCAAGACCACGACCCTGGTGGAGAGCGTCGTGCACCGGGTGCGGCAACGCGGCCTCGCACCAGAGCAGGTGCTCGTGCTCACCTTCAGCCGCAAGGCCGCGCAGGAGCTGCGGGAGCGGATCACCGGGCGGCTCGGCGGGACCACCCGCGGGCCGGTCGCGATGACCTTCCACGCCTACGCCTTCGCGCTGTTGCGGCGCGAGCTGGCGGTGCCCGGCGGCCGGGCGGTCCGGCTGCTGTCCGGGCCCGAGCAGGACCTCGAGGTAGCCCGCCTGCTGCAGGGCGAGCTCGCCGACGGCGCGGCCCGCTGGCCAGCCGAGTTGCGGGATGCACTGCCGTTGCGCGGATTCCGTCAGGAGCTGCGCGACTTGCTGTTGCGGGCCCAGGAGCGGGGCCTCGACGGGCGCTCGCTGACCCAGCTCGGCGCCGAGCACCGGCGGCCGGGGTGGGTGGCGGCCGGCGGGTTCCTCGACGCCTATGAGGCCCGGTTCGATCTCGACCCGGCGGCTGAGGTGCTCGACTACGCCGGGCTGGTGCGGGCTGCCGCCGGGCTGCTCGAGAGCGATCCGGAGTTGCGGGCACGCGAGCGCGAGGCCCGCGCCGTGGTGCTCGTCGACGAGCTGCAGGACACCGACCCGGCGCAGTTGCGGCTGCTCCGGGCACTCGCCGGGGACGGTCGGGACCTGATCGCAGTCGGGGACCCGGACCAGTCGATCTACGCCTTCCGGGGCGCCGACGTCCGCGGCATCCTGGGCTTTCGGCACGATTTCCCGACGGCGTCCGGAGCGCCGGCGCCGCTGGTCGTGCTGCACACCTGCCGTCGTTCGGGGCAGGTACTGCTCGACGCGAGCCGCGCGGTGGCCCGCGGGCTGCCGGCGGGGGCGCTCGGGCCGGGGCGGTGGGAGCTCACGCCCGACCCCGGTGTGGTCGCGGTGGCCGGGCAGGTCGAGGTGCGCCTCGCCGCGTCACCGACCCAGGAGGCGGCGCTGGTCGCAGATGTCCTTCGGCGGGCGCATCTGCGTGACGGGGTGGCGTGGTCGGACATGGCGGTGCTGCTGCGCTCCACGCCCCGGTCGCTCGCCGTGCTCCGCCGTGGGCTGCTCGCCGCGGGCGTCCCGGTCGGGGTGCCGTCCGACGAGGTGCCGCTCGTGGAGGAGCCGCTCGTCCGGGCGCTGCTCGAGCTGCTGCGAGCGGCCCTGCGGCCGGCTGACGTCGACGAACCGTCCGCCCTCGCCCTGCTGCTCGGCCCGCTCGGCCGGGCCGACGGGCTCGCGGTGCGCCGCCTGCGCCGGGCGCTGCGCGAGCTCGACCTGGCAGCCGACCTGCGCACACCGGCCGACCTGCTGTTGGTCGCCGCCGTCCTCCAGCCGGCCGAGGTGCTTGAGCTGGGCGCCCGAGTGCGGCCACCACTGGACCGGCTGCACCGGCTGCTCACCGCCGCCCGCGTCGCCGGCGCCTCGGCCGAGGACGCACTGTGGGCGGTCTGGGAGGGCTCCGGGCTGGCCGCCCGGCTGGCAGCCGACAGCCTTGCCGGGGGCCCGCGCGGCGCCGCGGCGGACCGCTCCCTCGACGCCGTGATCGCGATGTTCGACGCCGCCGCCCGCTATGTCGACCGATTGCCCGGCCAGGACGCGCTCGGCTTCCTCGACGACGTGGCTGCGCAAGAGGTGCCCGGCGACACCCTGTCGGCGCGGACGCCGCAGAGCGATGCCGTCCGCGTGCTCACCGCACACGCCAGCAAGGGCCTCGAATGGCGGCTGGTCGTGGTCGCGGGCGTCCAGGAGGGGGTGTGGCCGGACCTGCGACTACGCGGCTCACTGCTCGGCGTCGACGAGTTGTCCGCAGCTGCCCAGGGCCGGACCCCCGCGGCGCCCGGCCCGGACCGTCGGGCCGAGCTGCTGGCCGAGGAACGCCGACTGTTCTACGTCGCCATCACCCGGGCCCGGGAGCGGCTCGTGGTGACCGCTGTCGCCGGGGCCGAGGGCGACGACCGGCCGAGCAGGTTCCTCGCCGAGCTCGGCGTCGAGGTGCCCGAACGCCCGACGCCCGTCGGCCGTCCGCTCACCGCCGCCGGCCTCGTTGCCGAGCTCAGGCAGGTCGCCGCCGACCCGGCTGCACCCGCCGCCCTGCGCGAGGTCGCCTGCCGCCGGCTCGCCCGGCTGGCGTCGGCGCAGGGCGGCGCTCCCCGGCTCTCGGCGGCGGCCGACCCCGACCGGTGGTGGGGGCTCGCGCCGCTGTCCGACGACGGGCCGCTGGTGCGCGGTGAGGAGTCGGTGCGGATCTCCCCGAGCCGGGTCGAGTCCTACGACACCTGCGCGCTGCGCTGGCTGCTCGAGGGTGCGGTCGGCGTCGCCGGTCCGACCGGTCCCGCGCAGGTGCTCGGCACCCTCGTGCACGCCCTGGCCGAGCTCGGCAGCGGGCCGGATGCGCTCCCCGAGCCCGCGCTCGTCGCGCGGCTCGACGAGGTGCTGCCTGAGCTGGCCCTCGGCGCGCCCTGGGCGCTCGTCCGCCGCCGGGCCGAAGCCGTCGAGCAGCTCGGCAAATTCGTCCGCTGGGCGGCCGCACAGACCCGCGAGCTGGTCGGCACCGAGCTGACCCTCGAGGTGCCGTTCGGCGACCGGGCGGTGCTCGCCGGCCGGGTCGACCGGCTGGAGCGCGACGCGGCGGGCCGGGGCGTCGTGATCGACCTCAAGACCGGCAGCAGCAAGCCGGGCAAGGGCGAGCTCCTGCGCCACCCGCAGCTCGGCGTCTACCAGCTGGCGATCGAGCTCGGGGCGTTCGCCGACAGCCATGGGGTCACGACTCCCGGTGGCGCAGCGCTGCTGCAGCTCAGGGGCACCCAGCGGGCCGACGAGCAGCGTCAGGGACCACTCGGCGACGACCCCGATCCCGGCTGGGCGCAGGCGCTCGTGGCGCGGGTCGTCGAAGGGATGAGCGGGAGCACGTTTGCGGCGACGGTCAACGACGGCTGCCGCTCCTGCAAGGTCCGCACCAGCTGCCCCGCCCAGCCCGAGGGCCAGGGTGTCGTGCGATGACCCGCACCCTCACCGTCGAGCAGCTCGAGGCCGTGCTCGGCAAGCGGCTCAGCGCCGAGCAGGCCGCGGTCGTGACCGCGCCGTTGCAGGCCGGTGTCGTGGTCGCCGGAGCCGGCAGCGGCAAGACCACGACGATGGTGGCCCGGGTCGTCTGGCTCGTCGGCAGCGGCCACGTGCGGCCCGAGGGGGTGCTTGGCCTCACGTTCACCACCAAGGCTGCGGGCGAGCTGGCGACCCGCGTCCGGGCCGGGTTGCGGGCCCTCGGCGCGCCGGCGCGACCCGGTGAGGTGGACGCCGAGCCGACGATCTCGACCTACCACGCCTACGCCGCCCGCCTCGTCCGAGACCACGCCCTGCTGCTCGGCCGCGAGCCGACCGCCCGGCTGGTCACCCCGGCGACGAGCTGGCAGCTCGCCGCGCGCGCCGTCGCGTCGTACGACGGGCCGATGGGCGACGTCGACTGGACCGAGGCGACGGTCGTCAAGGCGGTGCTGCAGCTGGCAGGCGACCTGGCCGAGCACCTCGTCGGGACGCAGGCGGTGCGCGACCAGGGCGCGTGGTTGCTGCAGCGGGCGGAGTTGGCCACGGCCGTGGCCAGCAAGGGCGTGCTCGCCAAGGCCGCCGAGGAGGTGCTCGCCTGCCAGCGCACCCGTGAGCAGCTGCTGCCCCTGGTCGATCGCTACGCACAGTTGAAGCGGCAGCGGGACCTGCTCGACTTCGGCGACGTCGTGGCCCTCGCCGCGCGGCTCGCGCAGCTCGCGCCGGGGGTGGCCCGGACCGAGCGGGCGAGCTTCCCCGTCGTCCTCCTGGATGAGTACCAGGACACCGGCTCGGCGCAGGAGGCGCTGCTGTCGTCGCTGTTCAAGGCGGGGCATGCCGTCACCGCCGTCGGGGACCCGTGCCAGAGCATCTACGGCTGGCGGGGGGCGAGCGCGGGCACGCTGCGACGATTCCCGGCGTCGTTCGGGACCAGTGCGGCAGCCCGGACCCTGTCCACGACCTACCGCAGCGGTGGCCGGATCCTGCGGCTGGCCAATGCGCTGTCGGAGCCACTGCGGGCCGATGCGGGCGGCGTGCCGGTCCCGGTCCTGCGGCCCGCGCCCGGGCGCGAGCAGGACGGCGAGGTGCGCTGCGCACTGCTGCCGGATGTGGATGCCGAAGCGAGCTGGGTGGCCGGCCAGGTCGTCGCCGCGCTCGGGGCGCTGCCGCTGCGGGACGACCAGGGGCAGTGGTCCCGGGCCGCGGTGCTGTGCCGACGAAGATCGCTGTTCCCCCGTCTGCGGCAGGCCTTCGAGGCGCTCGGCGTCCCGGTCGAGGTCGTCGGGCTCGGTGGGTTGCTCGACGTGCCGGAGGTCGCCGACGTCGTGGCGACCCTGCGGGTGCTGGACGATCCGACCGCCGACACGAGCCTGCTGCGGCTGCTGACCGGCCCGCGGTGGCGGATTGGTCCGCGCGACCTCGCGGTCCTGGGTCGCCGCGCCCGGTCCCTCGCCCGCGGCGTCGCCCAGCGGCCGGACGACCCGGTCGAGGCCGTCGTGCTCGGGGTCGACGACAGCCACGCCGGTTCGCTCATCGACGCCCTCGACGACCTCCCGCTGGTCGGATTGTCCGAACCCGGGCTGGCCCGGCTCACGATGCTGCGCGAGGAGCTCAGGGCGCTGCGCCGACGCCTGGACCAACCGCTGCCGGACCTCGCCGCCGACGTCGAGCGCACCCTCGGCCTCGACGTCGAGGTCGCTGCCCGGGTCGTCAACCTCGACCCAGCGGCGGCGCGGGCCGACCTCGACGCCTTCCTCGACGCGGCGGCGTCCTTCGACGGCGACGCGGCACAGGACGGCACCGGTGAGGCGGCGCTCTCGGCGTTCCTCGCCTTCCTGTCCGCGGCGCAGGACGAGGAGCACGGCCTCGACGC
>JAYSQK010000075.1:0-3492 GCA_043721555.1 Frankiales bacterium | reverse complement strand
CAAGCCAGGAAGGCGATTCGGTGCGCTGGGGAGCGCAAGACCCGGCGGCACTCGTCGGCAGCGGCGTCGTACCACGGCCGGGGCAGCCGATCGGGGTTGCTGAACATGCCGCGGATGCTCTCCACGACGACGCCGTGCGGCAGGACCACCGGCAGTCGGCCCAGCTCCGGGCGGAGCAGCCGGACCGCCGGAACGTACTGCCGCAGCCGCCGGAACGCCGGTGAGGGGGAAAGCAGTACCAGGGCCCGCACCGACCGCGGGTGGGTCAGGCCGGCCTCCAGGGCGAGCCGGCCGCCCAGGGAGTTGCCGACGAGCACGGCCGGCCGGGCGTGCAGCACCCGTTGCAGATCCTCGAGCCAGGCCGCGAACCAGGCCGGGCTGTACGGCGACCTGGGGGCCTCGCTGTGCCCGAAGCCCGGGCTGTCCGGGGCGATCACCCGGTGGTCGACGGCGAGATCTGCCAGCACCGGGAGCATCGAGGCGTTGGTGGCGCCGAGACCGTGCAGCAGCACGACCGGTGGCGCGTCAGCCGGTCCGGCCTCCAGGTAGGAGGTCCGCACCCCGAGCGCCTCGACCTCGTGCGCGCGCGGGAACGACGGGGCCACCGAGTTGTCTCCGCCGAACATGCCGTCCAGCTGCAGCGACAGCCCGAGGTCGCCGCGCACGGTCACCCGGCCGTCCAGGAACGCGTGCACCCCGCAGATGTGGCCCGCGACGACGGCCGCGAGGACGTCCGGCGCCGCCCGGACCACCAGCGTCGGGTCGGGCTGCCCGCCGCGACGGACCCGACCCCGGCCGCGGTCGAGCTCGACGGTCCAGACGCCGTGCTCGCCGGCGTCGAACACGACGCTCGCGACCCGGTCGGCGAGCACGCTCCCGGCGAGCGCCCGGCGCAGCCGGCTGGACAGCAGGGCGTCGAGCTCGGCGCCGGGCGCTGGGGCGGCCGGCGTCACGCCGTCGGTGCGGTCATTCGGCGGAGCAGTCCCACCAGCGTGCGCCGTTCGTCCATCGACAGGACGGCGATCGGCGGCGGCAGCTCGCGCAGCTGCCCAGCCAGCTCCTCGCGGATCCGTCGTCCGGTGGCGGTCGGCACGAGGGCCTTCACCCGGCGGTCGGTGCTGGAGGTGCGGCGCTCGACGAGCCCGGCCGCCTCGAGTCGGTCGGCGATGCCGGTGATGTTGCTGGCGTCGCAGCGGAGCAGGCTGGCCAGCTCGCGCATCGGCCGCCCACCATCGTCGAGGTGGTGCAGCGTGACGGCCTGCTGGGGCGTGAGGTCGTGCCCCGCGGCGAGCGTCCCGAAGTGCTGACGCATCAGGTCCATCAGCGTCAGGAGCAGCTCGACCTCCTCGGGACCCCGAGGACGTGTCGAGCAGGTGTCCTTCACGTGTCCAGCGTACGACGCAGGGGACCGTCTCCTAAGGTCGTCAATGACTCAGGCGCCCACCGTTTCCAGGCCGGGTGGGAGCGAGCCGGTCGCCTTTTCCCAGAGCTTGGCGGTCCCGCGGGCCGCGAGCAGCCGGGCGAGGCCGAGCGCGATCCCGCTGGCGACGGCCCACGCGACGGCCTCGCTCCAGTCGGTCTCGCGCGAGGCCGGGTTGCGCGGCGGCTCCCCACCGCGGGTCTTGCTCCACCCCACGTCCAGCGCCTTGCGGGTGGCCTTCGCCGCCGCCAGCCCGGTCGCCACGCCGACGACCTTCCACCCGACCTTCGCCACCGCTGCCATCGCGCTCAGCCCTCATTTCCCGTCGTACGGCGTCCTGTCAGGTGGGCCTGCCCAGCATCGGCGGCGGGACACGTTCAGGGGCGCACCCGGGCCTGCTGCAGGGCGGCCACCAGCTCAGCCGGTCGGCGGGTCCCGATCAGCCAGTACGGCGTGTCGTCGGCCGGGTCGGCGAGCTCGAGCCGGACGCCGGACTGCAGCCACGGCCGCAGGGCGACGAAGGCCCCCCGCTGAGCCAGCGGACCGAGCCAGCGGCGCACCCCGGTCGCGTCGAGTTGGGTGACCGCACCGAGCGCGGCCACCGGGACCCGCGCCCCGGGGACGTGCAGGACGCCGTCGGCCAGGCGGATCCGCGAGCGCGACGACCCGACCAGCACCAGCGTCGTGAGCCCGGGCAGCACGACGTACGGCAGGACAGAACGCAGCGGACCACTTGCGCCGCTGTGGATCTCGGCGGCGCCGAGGACAGCGATCGCCAGCCCGACCGGCCACCACCACCACGGGACGGCCAGGCGCTCGTCGAAGGATGCGCCGGCGCTCATGACAGGAACGGCAGCTTGACCGGCAGCGACTTCAGACCGGCCCCGACCGCCTTGAGGTAGTCGGTCAGCGCCGTCGGCACGAGGGTCTCGGCCAGGATGCCGCCGGCCGCGTCGACCCCGACGACATAGCGGGCCAGCGGAACCGGGTTGGACAGCGCGATCCGCACGGTCCGGGCCACCCAGACCGGATCGGGCAGCTTGTGCGACCGCGACGACATCGCCTCCCCCCGGGCGTACGCCGCGGCGTAGCGCGGGTTGCTGGGCTCCGGGAACCCGCCGGTCTGCCCCGCCGACCAGATGTCGGTGCCGAACATCCCCGGCTCGACGAGCACCACCCGGATGCCGTCGGCCTCGACCTCCATCCGCAGCGCGTCGGTGACCGCCTCGAGGG
The DNA here is from genome assembly GCA_043721555.1 of Frankiales bacterium. Lineage (GTDB taxonomy): Bacteria > Actinomycetota > Actinomycetes > Mycobacteriales > SCTD01 > JAYSQK01. The sequence goes on along the minus strand of JAYSQK010000075.1, from coordinate 839 downwards.
CGTGCTTGCTCGCGCAGTACCACCCCATCAGCGGGGTCGACAGCCGACCGGCCACCGAGCTGATGTTGACGATCCGGCCCTCGCCGCGCTCGCGCATACCGGGCAGGACGAGCCGGGCGATCCGGATCGGGGCGACGACGTTGGTCTCCAGTTGCGCCCGGACGAGCTCGTCGCTGACGTCCTCGACGGCGCCGGACTGCGCGAACCCGGCGTTGTTGACCACCGCCCACGGCCCGCCCTCGGTCATCGCGGCGATCTCGCCGAAAGCCTGCTCGCACGACGATGCGTCGTCGACGTCGCAGATGACGCTGCGAACGGTCACCCCCTTGGTCTCCGCGACCTCGTGCAACCGGTCGGTCTTGGCCGCGCTCCGCGCGGTGCCGATGACGTCCCAGCCGGCACCGGCCAGCTCCAGGCAGGTGACGAGGCCGATGCCGCTGTTGGCCCCCGTGACGACGACGCTCTTGCCCACGGCGCTGCTCCAGGTGTGTGTGAGTGCTGCCGACGGTACGTCGCGGGTAGCGTCGGTGCCCGGTCCGGACGAGCCACGGGAGGTGCAGCACGTGGTGGACGTCGCCGTTCGCCGGCTCGACCCGGCGGTCCCGCTCCCGTCGTACGCCAAGGTGGGTGACGCCGGCTGTGACCTCGTGACGACCATCGACGTCGAGCTCGGCCCGGGCGAGCGCGCGCTGGTGCCGACCGGCATCGCCATCGCGCTGCCCGTCGGCTACGCCGGCTTCGTGCACCCGCGGTCGGGCCTCGCGGCGGACCACGGCGTCGGGCTGGTCAACGCGCCTGGGACGATTGACGCCGGCTATCGGGGTGAGCTCAAGGTCGTC
>JAYSQK010000074.1:0-3062 GCA_043721555.1 Frankiales bacterium | reverse complement strand
ATCGCCGGGTCGTCCCACGGCTCGCCCCAGGTCCGCAGCCCAGCCCGCTCGTAGAACGCCTGCGCCGGGGTGCGGGCGTTGCACCACAGCAGGCCACCCCCGGCAGTCTGGACATGCAGCATCACGGCGGCCAGCACGGCGCTCCCGAGGCCCTCGCCGCGCCGCCCCGGATCGGTGGCCATCCCACGCAACCGCCACGCTGCCCCGGCGTACGCGAAGGGTGGGGGATCCGCGAGCAGCACGCCGGTGGCCACCACTGCACCGGCGTCGACGGCGGCGAAGTGCACAGCGGCCGGGGCGTCCTGGATGGTCGGACCCGCCGGCCGCAGCACCCGCTGCCGCAGCGGGCGGGTCTGCTCCGCCCCGACCAGACGGACCTCGGTCACGCGCCGGGCTTGGTGACCATCAGCACCACAATGGTCAGCCAGCAGAGCATCGCGAGCCCGCCACCAATGGCCACCCGGCCGGCGAAGCCCGCGGTCGGCTCACCCTGCTCGGCCGCCGCCGCGGCGGCCCGCAACCCTCGCAGCACCAATACGACGGTCAGCCCGAGCGCCACCAGCCACAGGGCGTACGACGCGGATACCCACCCCTGCGAGCCCTGCCACTGGTCGCCCGTCGAGCCCAGGCCGAGCATTGCGCTGCCGAGGACGACGGTGGCGACCGTGGCGATGCTGAACAGCCGGGTGGTGCGGGCCGCGGCTCGCAGGGCCACCACGTCGCCGGCCCGGACCAGGCGCGAGGCGGTCACCGCCGTCACCGCGAGCGGGCCGACCACGAACACGACGGTCAGCAGGTGCAGGGCGAGGACGACGGCGTAGGACCCGGTGTAGCGCACGGCGCCGACGCTACCGCCGCCGCGCCGGTGCCCGCCGGGTCCGCGTTGGCGCCTGCCCGCGCGTTGCCGCCCGCTGATGCCCATGATCCACGGAAGCTCGGGCACGCGGATGATCTCTGTGGAGGTCCCCGAGTTTCCGTGGATCACCCGGAAGGGGGTGACCTGGCGAGCGGGCGGTCAGTGGGCGCGGCGGCCGCGGCGGGCCCGCAGGTAGTCGCTGACGACGTACTCGCCGAGCCGCGAGGGGTCGGTCGCAAAGACCCGCCCGCCGTTGCGGGCCGCGAGGTGCTCGACGAAGTCGACCAATCGGGGCTCGTCGTCGAGCATGAACACGTTGATCGTCGCGCCGCGGCGGGTGACCCGCTCGACCTCGGCCATCGTCAGCTCGAGGGTCTCGGGCAGCGGGGGCCAGCAGAACTCGGCCCAGCCGTCGCGGGTGAGGTGCGCGGTGGGTTCGCCGTCGGTGACGACCAGCACGACCGGCTCGGCGTCCGGGTGCTTGCCGAGGAACCGCCCGGCCAGCATCAGCGCGTGCTGCAGGTTGGTGCCCTGCACCCGCTGGGCTTCGAGCCCGGCGAGTTGCTCGACCTTCAGCACCTGCGCGTAGTCGCTGAAGCCGATCACCTCGATCGCGTCCTGCGGGTACTTCGTGGTGACCAGCGAGTGCAGCGCCAGCGCCGTCTGCTTGGCTGCCCCCCAGGTGCCGCGCAGCTCCATCGAGAACGACAGGTCAACCAGCAGCGCGACGGCCGCGCTGGTCCGCCGCTCGGTCTCGACGACCTCGAAGTCCTCGACCTGCAGCCGCAGTGGGCCCGATCCGCCCCGCTGCACGGCGTTGCGCACGGTGCGCACCACATCGAGGGGCTGCTCGTCACCGAACTCCCAGGCCCGCGAGCTGCCGGTGATGTCCCCGGCCGCGCCGGCATCTTGTACGTCGTGTCCGCCACGGCCCCGGCTGGCCAGGTCGGCGAACACCTTGCGCAGGGCGGTGGCACCGAGACGGCGTACGGCGCGGGGGCTGAGCTCGAGGCGACCGTGCGCATCCCGGGTGAGATAGCCCTGCTCGTGCAGCTCGCGCTCGATCCGCCGCAGGGCGGCGATGTCGTCGACCGCGCCGCGGCCGAGCGCTCGCTGGACGGCGTCCTCGTCGATGTCGTCGAGCGACGCGCCGGGGTAGTCCTGGCCGAGCGCGGCCTCCAGGTCGTCGAGGTCGGCGAGCTCCTCCAGCGCCGTGGTGGCGTCGCCCATGCCCATCCCCTGCTCGCCGCGCATCCGCTCCTTGCCGCCCCACGGCAGATCCGGCCGGGCGCTCCGCAGGGCGTCGCCGAGCTGCGCCATCTGGGCGGCCAGGTCCATGTCCATGGCACCGTCCATCAGCTCACCGAGCTCCTGTCGCTGCTGCGGCGACAGCGAATCCATCAGCTTCTGCTGGGCGGCGGCGCGCCGGGCCAGGTCGTCGACCAGCTCCTCGAGATTGCCTGGCTGTGAGGGGAAGAACTCACCGTGCTTGGCCATGAACTGTTCGAACTGTTCCTGCGTGTGCTGGCCCTTGGCGTCGGCCTCGAGCATCGCGTTGAGGTCAGCGAGCATGTCCTTGACCTTGGCCATGTCCTGCGGCGTGGCACCTTCGAGCGCCTGCTTCATCCCCTTGAACTGGCTGTCCAGGACCTCGCGGCGCAGCAGGTCCTCGATCTGCTCGTACGCCGCCCGCGCCTCCGGGCTCCGCCACTGGTACGGCTTGAGGGCCTGTACGGCGCGGGCGGTGTCACGGGGCAGCGTCTCCAGCTCGAGCTCGGCCATCCTGGCCGCATCGGAGGGATCCGGGAACAGCGCGGACTTCTCCAGCTCGACGGCCTGCTCGAGCAGGGCCTTGACCTCCTGCAGCGTGCCGTCGAGCTGGCCCCGGTTGCGGGCCTCGCGCTGCGCCTTCGCGACCTTATGGCGCAGGTCATCGAGGCCGCGCATGCCGTCGGCGCCCTTGCGCAGCAGGTCGCGCAGGGCCTGCCGCGGCGACTCGCCGGCCAACACCCGCTCGCCGATCTCGTCGAGGGCACTCGCCACGTCGTACGGCGGTTCGAGCGGATCGCGGCCGCCGGACCAGGCGCCGTAGCGGTAGCCGGACCGGGTCATGTGTCGTCCTGCTGCCGGTCCGGCCGGGTGTCCAGGAACGCCTGGTAGGCCAGCCGCCGGCGCAGCTTCATGGCCTCCCGGACGGGTGCCAGCA
>JAYSQK010000073.1:0-2467 GCA_043721555.1 Frankiales bacterium | reverse complement strand
AGTGCCCCGCCCACGAGCCGGGCGGTGTCGTTCATGGCTGAGCCGACGCTGGCCTTCGCGAGCGGCAGGGAACCCATCACGGATTCGGTCGCTGGCGCCATCGCCAAGCCGATACCGGTGCCGGCCAGTAGCAGCGCCGCGAGAACCCGGCCGTACCCGCCGGTCGGGGTCGTGCCGGTGAGGACCAACAGGCCGCCAGCCGCGAGCAGCATGCCGGCGCTCACGGTCAGTTTGGTGCCGAGGCGGGTGTTGAGCGGCGCGCTGATCGCCGAGCCGACGACGAGGCCGGCGGCGACCGGCACGGTCCGTACCCCTGCCTGGAACGGGGTGTAACCCAGCACGAGTTGGAGGTACTGGGTCAGGAAGAACAGCGCACCGAAGAGGGCGAAGAACGCCAACGCGATGGAGGCGCTCGCCGCGCTGAAGCGCCTGCTGCGGAACAGCCGTAGTTGCAGCATCGGAGACGACGTTCTCGCCTCCCACGCCACAAACAGCGCGCAGAACACCGTCGCGGCTGTGAAAGCTGTGAGGGTCCGGGCCCCCGTCCAACCCCTGGTCGGCGCCTCGATGATGGCGTAGACCAGGGTGAGCAGGGCCGACACGGAGAGCACGATCCCGATCGGATCGGGGCGACCCGCGTCGGGGTCTCGGGACTCCGGGATGACCAGGAACCCGGCCGCAAGGGTGAGCACCGCGATGGGCACGTTCACAAGGAAGATCGACCCCCACCAGAACCGTTCGAGGAGCCAGCCGCCCACGACCGGTCCGAGGGCGATACCGAGACCCGCCACTGCGGTCCACACCGCGATGGCCTTCGCTCGTTGAGGCCCTGTGAAGATGTTGGTGATGATCGACAGTGTGGACGGCATGATGAGCGCACCGCCGACCCCCATGAGCGCCCGGCTGGCGATCAGCTCCCCGGCTGTCCCGGACAGGGCCGCCAGGATGGACCCTGCGCAGAACACGACAAGACCCGATTGCAGGGTGCGGCGCCGACCTATCCGGTCACCGAGGTTGCCGGCAGCCAGTAGCAGGCCGGCGAAGACCATCAGGTAGACGTCGACTGTCCACTGAAGCTGGGACGCGGAAGCGGAGAGCGCTCGCTGCAGGGTGGGTAGCGTCACGTTCAGGATGGTGTTGTCGAGCCCGATCATGAGCAGGCTGACGCTGATCACCACCACGGCGAGCCAGTCGCGGCGCGACGCGGCTGCCACCGTAGGCGGCGGCGCACCGGCCCGGCTGCTCCTAACCGGGGGGTGCGCGGCGATGGTCATGGCGTCCCGGCGTTCCGCGCCAGGCTGCCGCCGGCTGCAGACCCGAGGCCGTTGACGGCAGCGGCCAAAGGACGCGAGGTCGAACTGACCTCGCGCACAGGACGCCGCGGGGTGGGGCGCGTCTGACGACGCGAGTAGCCGACCCTGAGCAGCAGTTGCGGGTACCCGTCATGGTGGATGAGACCGGCCAAGCGGTCGCGGAGCTCCGGCACCTCGATCGCCTGGCTCAGGAAGGAGGTGGCCAAGCCGTCGGCGGTCGCCCGGAGCAGGACCCTGGACATCGCCTGCCCGGCAGCGACCCAGGACGGCGGGTCATCGCGCTGGGTGCCGATGACTGCCAGGACAGGCGTGGCGAGAGCGAGCGCGCGGTCCGATTTCGCGCGCAGCCGACCGAGGTCGACCCGCCTCACCACGAACGGGGCCAGGCGGGGCAGCGGCCCGGGAATACCGAATGAGTATCCGGGCATGCCGTCGCGCCTGGCTCCCTGGTTCGGAATCATGCGTTCCGCCAGTTCGTGCCGGAAGACGGTTTCGCGCCACTTGAGCCGGTCCCCCTCGCCGATCAATTCGGCGGCGGCGGTGATCGTCGAACGGGCGGTGACTGGCAGCAACCATGCGTCCTCGACGGCAGCAGCCGACTGCAATCGGTCGAGATCGGCCTCCGGCACAGCCCGGCTCTCGTACGGCCGACGGTTGCTGTGCCGGCGCTGGACGGCGTCGAACAGGTCACGGGGAGTGAAGGGGTCCGCCCTTGGGCCGATGTGCACCGTGGCCAGCAGGTCAGCGTCAGCTGACTGATCGGGAAGAATGTCCACCTGCGGGTGATAACCGAAATGTTCGAGCGCCGTACGGACGAGCTGCACGGTCGCGCCGCAGCTGATGAGGAGTTCCCGGTCATGTGGGTCGATGGTCGGGAGGGCACGGGTGCGGTCGGCGTACACGTGCAACGCGTCGCCGTCGACGTGGAAGCGCCAAGGTTGGCCGTTGTGCCCCGACGGCGCGAGGATCGCGTACTGCAGCACGAAGCGGAGCCGGTCCGCGTCGCTCCCGCCCTCCGGGAAGCGGCCCTCGTCGATAGCCCAGACGGCGCCGTAGTTGTCGCTCATAGCGTTGGTTCCTCTCACGCAGTCCCGGATAATTGGTCGGTGCCGAGGCGCTCGGCCGCGGGGCCGTGGTCGTTGCGGCACGCGCCG
>JAYSQK010000072.1:0-2491 GCA_043721555.1 Frankiales bacterium | reverse complement strand
GCCGGCGTGGTGGTCCGCACCGGGGTGCGCGTCACGCAGGTGGTCGTCCGCGGCGGGCGGGCGGTCGGCGTCCGATGCGCCGACGGTACCGGCATCGGCGTACGACGGGCAGTGGTGGCCGATGTCGCGCCCGAGCTGCTCGCCCGCGAGCTCGTCGGCGAGCAGCACCTGCCCGATCCCTGGCTCGCCCAGCTGCGGCGGCACCGCTACGCCAGCGGCTTCTGCCGGCTCGACATCGACCTCGCGGCGCCGGCGCCGTGGGCGGCCGCGAGCCTCACCGAGGCGATGGTCGTGCACGTCACCGGCGACGTCCACGAGGTCGCGACCGCGCAGGCGCAGGTGTCCCGGGGCCTGCTACCGGCCGACCCGCAGCTCATCGTCGGCCAGCAGGACCGGGCCGATCCCTCCCGGGTGCCGGCGGGCGCGGCCACGCTCTGGGTCGAGTGCCGCTGCCCGGCCGTCCCGAGGGGCGACGCCGCCGACGAACTCGCTGCCGATTGGGCGCAGGGGTTCGCCGACCGGATGTTGGACCGCCTCGAGGCGAACGCGCCCGGGCTACGCGATCTGGTGGTCGACACCACGGTCACCACGCCGCTCGGCCTGCAGCAGCGGGACCCCAACCTGGTCGGTGGTGATGTGGCTGGCGGTTCGGCCGCCCCCGACCAGCTGCTGGTCTTCCGGCCGGTCGCCGGCTGGTCGCCCTACGCCGTACCGCTGCGGGGTCTGTATCTGTGCGGTGCGGCAACGCATCCGGGCGGTGGCGTGCATGGGATGCCGGGCCGTAATGCCGCGGCAAAGATCCTGCGGGATGGGCGATACCGGCTGCTGGCCTGACGGTCAGCCAACTCAGACGGCGGTTGCGTGCCAGGTCTCGCGGCCGGCAATGATGTCCTCACGCTCGTGCTCGGAGAGCCCACCCCACACGCCGTACGGCTCGCGAGCCGACAGCGAGTGTTCGCGGCATGAGGCGATGACCGGGCAGGTGGCACAGACGGCCTTCGCGGCGGCCTCGCGGTTGCTCCGGGACGGCCCTCGCTCACCTTCGGGGTGGAAGAACTGCTCGGTGTCCTCGCCGCGGCACGCGCCGAGCAGCTGCCAGTCCCACTTGTCGACCTGCGGGCCGGGGAGGCGCGAGACATCTGTCATGGCGGGGGTCCTGTTCTCGTGGTCGCCGCAGGGTCAACGCGGCTGAGATGAAGCTACAACCGCTTCACAAGTTGTTCAAGTCTTCTGGTTGAACAACTTTGACGCTTCCGACTGGCCGGAGCCGCCGGCCCCCTCCATCCTTCCTAGATGACCTCGGCAACCGGCGGCGATGACGTCGACGTGCCCGGCGCGCGGCTCACTGTCTCGACGGTGGCCCACCGGCTCGGCGTCGCCCCGTCGACCCTGCGAACCTGGGACCGCCGCTACGGCGTCGGGCCGAGCGCGCACACCGCCGGGGCGCACCGTCGTTACACCCCCGCCGACCTGGCCCGGTTGGAGACGATGCGCCGACTCACCCTGGAGGGGGTCGGCCCGGCCGAGGCCGCCCGCGTCGCACTCGCCGACCCCGGACACACGACGGCCCGCCGCTCATTCGCTGCCCCGCCGCCGGATCGCACCGGTCGCGTCCGTGGTGGCCCAGGCGGCCGGGTGCTCGCCCTGCCAGGCGCCGGCGACGTCGTCCGCGGTCTCGGTCGCGCGGCGATGGCGCTCGACAGCGCAGCGATGACCCGGATCGTGGCCGAGGAGTTGGCCAGCCAGGGCGTCGTCCGCACCTGGGAGCAGGTGCTCGCGCCCGTCCTGGTCGCCGCCGGCGCGCGCTGGGCCAGCACCGGGGAGGGTGTCGAGGTCGAGCACCTGCTGTCGGACTGCGTCGCAGCGGCCCTGCGTCAGCACGCCCGGGGCGCCACCGAGCCGGCCGGTGGCCGTCCGGTCCTGCTCGCCTGCGCGCCCGATGACCAGCACTCCCTGCCGCTCCATGCGCTGTCCGCGGGCCTGGCCGAACGCGGCACCGCCAGCCGGGTGCTCGGCGCGGCGATGCCCACCGAGGCGCTGCACGCCGCCGTACGCCGTACCGGGCCCGCGGTGCTGTTCGTGTGGTCCCAGCTCCGGGCGACCGCCGACGTGGCCGCGCTGACGTCGCTGCCCCTGACCAGGCCGCCGACGGCGCTGCTCGTCGGCGGCCCCGGCTGGGATGTGCAACAGCTCCCCGACCGGGTGGGGGCCGCGGCGGGACTGGCCCATGCCGTCGAGCTGGTCGGCCAGGCCCTCGGCGCCTGACCGCTACCGTCGGTCAGGTGACCGGACCCGATCTTCCGACGCTGCTCGCGAGCGGCGAGCGCGCGACGTTCCACGGCAACCCGACCGCCGCCGTGGGTGCCCTCGAGCAGGCCGTCGAGCTGGCCCAGTCGACGGGACTGTCCGCCGAGGCCGCGGCCGCCGGCTGGCTGCTGGGAGTCGCGCTCGGCGCGGCCGGTCGCTATGGCCAGGCGCTGACCGTGCTGGC
>JAYSQK010000071.1:0-8335 GCA_043721555.1 Frankiales bacterium | reverse complement strand
CGCGGGGCCGCTCGGCTGCCCCGTGATCTTTGTACGGCTGGGAGCGCGGCCAGGCTCGAAAACCGCGCAAAGATCAACTGGCCCGGGGGCCGGACGGGTTGAGGCCGGACGGGTTGAGGCCGGCCGGGCCGGCGGGTCGGCGGGCCGGGCCGTCCCGTGATCTTTGTACGGCTGGGAGCGCGCCCAGGCTGGAAAACCGCGCAAAGATCAACTGGCCCGGGGGTTGGCCGAGCCGGGGCCGGCCGCGCTGGGGCCGGCCGGCCGCCCCGTGATCTTTGTACGGCTGGGAGCGCGGCCAGGCTCGAAAACCGCGCAAAGATCAACTGGCCGGGGGCTGATCGGAGCCGGCTGTGCCGAGCGGGAAGCCGTGCCGAGCAGGGGCCTGGCCCGCCCGGGGCTGCGCCGGTCCGGGCCGGCCGCCCAACGTGATCGTTGTGCGGCTGCGAGCGCGGCCGGGCGCCCCAACCGCGCAACGATCAACTGGCCAGGGGCTGGACCGGCCAACGCCATCGCCACCCGTCAGGAGCACACCTTGCCCGGCGTACGACTGGCGAAGCGGCCCGGACAACTAGGCGGCAGCGGCCTTGCTGGTGGCCTTCAGGATTTGTACGCCGAGCTTGGGCTTGCCGTCGTTCGCCGGGGTGGAGCCGCCGGCGGCAACCTTGTCGATGACGTCCAGGCCCTTGGTGATCTTCCCGAACGGGGTGTATTTAGGGGGAAGCTGGCTGTCTTTGTAGACCAGGAAGAACTGGCTGCCGTTGGTGCCCGCGCCGCTATTGGCCATCGCCACCGTGCCGCGCGGATAGGTTGCGCCGGTGAGGTTCTCGTCGGCAAAGGCGTAGCCGGGACCGCCGCTGCCGGTGCCGCTCGGATCGCCGCACTGCAGGACGAAGATGCCCTGCGTCGTGAGCCGGTGGCAGGGCGTCTTGTCGAAGTAGCCGCCGGCAGCGAGCGCCCGGAAGCTGTTGACGGTGCAGGAGGCCTTGGCCGTCAGCAGAGTGAACGTGACCGCGCCGCGGTTGGTGACGAGCGACGCCGTGAACGGCTTGGTGATCTCGACCTTGGTCGTCGGCGGCGGCAGCTTGACCGGCTTGGCCGCGGTCCCGGACTTGGTGTAGCTGCATTCACCCGGGATGATCTTTGGCGCGGGGACGGGGGTGGCCGAGGCGGTCGGCGTCGCCGGCGGGTTCTTGAGCGCGTCGACCGGCGCCTTGGTCGTGGAGCGGGTGGCCAGGAACACCCCGACCGCGATCAGGACGACGGCGAGCACGCCCGCGACCGCCCCGAGCGTGGCGTTGCGCTGCCGACGACGGGCGGCGACCGCTGCCCGGCGAGCGGTCTGCCGCTCGACCCGCATCCGGGCCAGCTCGCGCTCGCGCTTGCTGCTCGCCACGCTCGTCCTCCACAACGTCGATGATGGTCGTCCGGAGTGTAGGCAAGCCCACGCCCGGCGCCGGTAAGGTCGGCGCTCGAGTCCGACCACCCAAGGAGACGACGTCCGTGCTGGTCCGCGGGTTCCCTGCCGCCGCGTTCGACACCAACTGCTGGGTGGTCGCGCCCGGCCCCGGCGAGCAGTGCATCGTGGTCGACCCCGGCATCGGCGTCGAGGACGAGCTCGATGCGCTGCTGCGCGAGCACCGGCTGCAGCCGGTCGCGGTGCTGCTCACCCACGGCCACCTCGACCACACGTTCTCGGTCACCCCGGTCTGCGGCGCCCGCGGGATCCCGGCCCTGATCCACCCCGCCGACCGCGAGTTGCTGGCCGACCCGATGAAGGGTCTGTCAGCCGGCAGCAGCGCGATGTTCGGCGGCCGGCTCGACTGGACCGAGCCGTCCGACATCGGGCTGCTCGACCCGGCCGTGCCGGTGGAGCTGGCCGGCCTGACGATCAGCACGGCGTTCGCCCCCGGTCACACGCCCGGCTCGGTGATGTTCGGCCTGGCCGGCACCGTGTTTTCCGGCGACGTCCTGTTCGCCGGTTCGATCGGTCGCTGCGACCTGCCCGGCGGCTCGTGGGAGCAGATGCAGGCGAGCCTGGCCCGCGAGGTGCTGCCGCTGCCGGACGACACCGTCGTGCACTGTGGGCACGGCCCGAGCACCACGATCGGCCGTGAGCGGGCGAGCAACCCCTATCTGCAGGACCTTCCGGCGCAGCCGGCCGCCCGGGGGCTGTAGGTGTTCCAGGCGCCCAAGGGGACGTACGACGTCCTGCCCGGCTCGCCCTTTCTCGCCGTCCGCGACGCGCTGCTCGCCCCGGCCGCGCTGGCCGGCTACGCCTACATCGAACCGCCGGTGTTCGAAGACACGGAGTTGTTCTCCCGCGGCGTCGGGGAGAGCACCGACGTTGTCAGCAAAGAGATGTACTCCTTCACCGACCGCGGCGGCCGGTCGCTGACGCTGCGACCCGAGGGCACCGCCGGGGTCGTCCGGGCCGTCGTCGAGCATGGCCTCGCGCACGGTCAACTGCCGGTCAAGCTGCGGTACGCCGGGCCGATGTTCCGCGCCGAGCGGCCGCAGGCCGGCCGGTTCCGGCAGTTCCAGCAGGTCGGGGTCGAGGCGCTCGGCCTGACCGACCCGGCCCTGGACGCCGAGGTCGTCGCGCTGGCCTGGCAGGGCTTCGCCCGGCTCGGGCTCAGCCAGGTCCGGTTGCTGCTCACCTCACTCGGCGACCCGGCCTGTCGCCCGGCGTACCGCGAGCGGCTCATCGCCTTCCTGACCGGGCTCGAGCTCGACGAGGCGACCCGGGCCCGTGCCGTGCTCAACCCGCTGCGGGTGCTCGACGACAAGCGGCCCGAGCTGCAGGCCCAGCTGGTCGGCGCCCCGCTGATGGCCGACCACCTGTGCGAGGCGTGCCGGGAGCACCACGCGGCGGTGACCGGCCACCTCACCGCGCTCGGGGTGCCCTTTGAGCCGGCGCCACGCCTCGTGCGCGGGCTCGACTACTACATGCGGACCACGTTCGAGCTGGTCCACGACGGGCTCGGGGCGCAGTCCGCGGTCGGCGGGGGCGGTCGCTACGACGGGCTGTCGGAGTCGATCGGCGGCCCGCCGCTGCCCGGGATCGGCTGGGCGCTGGGGCTCGAGCGCACCCTGCTGGCCCTGGAAGCCGAGGGCGTCACCCCCGCGCCGGCGGCCCGCGCGGACGTGTTCGTCGTCCCGCTCGGGGCGGCCGCCAAGGCCTGGGCCGTGCCGCTGGTCGGCCGGCTCCGCAACGACGGGGTGGCCGCCGATCTGGCCTACGGCGACCGCGGCCTGAAGGGCGCCATGAAGGCGGCCGACCGGTCCGGCGCGGCGTACGCCCTGGTCGTCGGCGACCGTGACCTGGACGCCGGCGTGGCCCAGCTCAAGGACCTCCGCTCCGGCGAGCAGGCCGCCGTGCCGCTCGCCGAGCTCATGCACACCCTCAGAGAGAAGCGGTAGATGCTGCGCACCCACGAGGCGGGCTCACTCCGCGAAGGCCACGCCGGCACGACCGTCACCTTGGCCGGTTGGGTCGCGCGCCGGCGGGATCACGGTGGCGTCGCGTTCCTCGACCTGCGCGACCGCAGCGGCATCGTCCAGGTCGTCGTCCGGTCCGAGGCCGCCCACGAGCTGCGCAGCGAGTACTGCGTCACCGTCACCGGCGAGGTCCGGGTCCGGCCGGCCGGCAGCGAGAATCCGGCGATGCCCACCGGCGCGGTCGAGGTCGACTGCTCGGCCCTCGAGGTGCTCAGCGCCTCGGCGCCGCTGCCGTTCCCGATCGACGACCACGTCGAGGTGGGGGAGGAGGTCCGGCTCAAGCACCGCTATCTCGACCTGCGCCGCTCCGGGCCGGCGGCGGCGATGCGGCTGCGTTCGGAGGTCAACCGGGCCGCCCGGGAGGTGCTGCACCGTGAAGGTTTCCTCGAGGTCGAGACCCCGACCCTGACTCGATCCACCCCTGAGGGTGCGCGTGATTTCCTCGTGCCGGTGCGCCTGCAGCCCGGGAGTTGGTACGCCCTGCCGCAGTCGCCCCAGCTGTTCAAGCAGTTGCTCATGGTCGGCGGGCTCGAGCGCTACTACCAAATCGCCCGGTGCTACCGCGACGAGGACTTCCGGGCCGATCGCCAGCCGGAGTTCACCCAGCTCGACGTCGAGATGAGCTTCGTCGACCAGGACGACGTGATCGCCGTGGGGGAGCAGGTGGTCGCCGCGCTCTGGGCGCTGATCGGCGTGACCGTCCCGCTGCCCATCCCGCGGATCACCTACGCCGAGTCGATGCGCCGCTACGGCAACGACAAGCCCGACCTGCGCTTCGGCAACGAGCTCGTCGAGTGCACCGCCTTCTTCGCCGACACCCCCTTCCGGGTCTTCCAGGCCGAGTACGTCGGGGCAGTGGTCATGCCAGGTGGGGCCGCGCAACCCCGCAAGCAGCTCGACGCCTGGCAGGAATGGGCCAAGCAGCGCGGCGCCCGCGGCCTGGCCTACGTGCTCGTCCAGGACGACGGCACGCTCACCGGTCCGGTGGCCAAGAACCTGTCGGAGACCGAGCTCGCCGGGATCGCGGGCCACGTCGGCGCGGCGCCGGGCGACTGCGTGTTCTTCGCCGCCGGGGCGGTGTCGTCCTCGCGGGCCCTGCTCGCCGCCGCCCGGCTCGAGATCGGCCGGCGCTGCGGGCTGATCGACGACAGCCGGTGGGAGTTCGTCTGGGTCGTCGACGCGCCGATGTTCGAGCCGTCGGCGGCCGCCAGCGCCGCGGGGGACGTCGCGGTCGGCGCCGGCGCCTGGACCGCCGTACATCATGCGTTCACCTCGCCCAAGCCGGAGTATCTCGACACGTTCGACACCAGCCCGGCCGAGGCGCTGGCCTACGCCTACGACATCGTCTGCAACGGCAACGAGATCGGTGGCGGCTCGATCCGGATCCACTCGCCGCAGGTGCAGCAGCGGGTCTTCGACCTGATGGGGATCGACGCCGAGTCGGCGCAGGAGAAGTTCGGCTTCCTGCTCGACGCGTTCGCCTTCGGCGCGCCGCCGCACGGCGGCATCGCGCTGGGCTGGGACCGGGTGGTGATGCTGCTCGCCGGCGCCGAGTCGCTGCGCGAGGTGATCGCCTTCCCGAAGACCGGGGCGGGTCACGACCCGCTGACGGGCGCGCCGGCACCGATCACCGCCGAGCAGCGGACCGAGGCCGGCGTCGACTGGGTCCCCGAGCCCTGACCCTCTTTCCCCGGCGATCTTGACGATGTTGTCGGCGACACGCCGATGAAGGCGACCATTTCGTCAAGATCGCCAGCTATGGGTGCGCAGACGCCACCACAGCTGGGTCAGCGGCGGATCCGGAGCAGGCCGGAGCTGAACCGGTGGTCGTCGGCGAACCCCAGCCGGTCGTACACCGCCCGGCCGGCCGCGTTGTCGGCGTACATCCCCAAGCTCACGACATCGCAGCCGTCGGCGAACAGCAACCGGGCGAGCCGGGCGGTCACCGCCGACGCGAGGCCCCGGCCACGCGCCAGTGGGTGCACGGCGATCGAGGACAGATGCCCGACGCCGGTCACCGCGCTGGTGTCCGCCGCGCAGGCGACCAGCTCGCCGCCCTCGACGATGCCGACCCAGCGCAGCACCGCCGGGTCGCCCGGCCGGGCCGAGGCGGTCGGCGAGGCGGCGTCCAGCAGCGGGCCGACCAGCGAGGTGTCGACGAGCTGGACGCGCTCCTCACCGGGCTGCACGGGTGGCGGCTCGGCCAGCCAGCGGAAGTCCCAGTCGGTGGCGTCCAGCGCCACCCACGCCGGCAGCAGCGGCGTCGTCCCGCGTGGGAGCGTCACCCGCTGGCGGTCGCGCAACTCGGGGAGCAGCTCACCGACGAGCGCCGCGACACCGGCCGGCTCACCGTGCGTCATCAGGTAGGGCAGCCGCTCCTCGGCGTCGGTGGCGAACCACGCCACCGCCCCCGGTCCGGTCCAGCCCGACACCATCGGCCGGCGCAGCGATCCGCGGACGTAGGGATCGTGCGAGGTCGCGAGCAGCACCTCGGCCGCGGACGTCAGCGGGGTCGGGCGCACGAGGCTGACGCTACCCACGGCCGTAGGGTCGACGGCGTGACCCTGTTCGACGCCGCCGAGCAGGAGGCCCGCGCGCGGGTCGCCCCGCTCGCCGTCCGGATGCGCCCGCGCACCCTGGACGAGGTCGTCGGCCAGCAGCACCTGCTTCGGCCGGGCGCCCCCCTGCGTCGGCTCGTCGAGGGGGACGCGCCGCTGAGCGTGATCCTGTGGGGCCCGCCCGGCACCGGCAAGACGACCCTCGCGATGACGATCGCGCACTCGACCAAACGGCGGTTCCGCGAGCTGTCTGCCGTCACCGCCGGCGTCAAGGAGGTCCGCGAGGTCATCACCGAGGCCAAGCGGGCGCTCGGCGAGACCGGCGCGCAGACGGTGCTGTTCATCGACGAGGTGCACCGGTTCTCCAAGACCCAGCAGGACGCGCTGTTGCCGTCGGTGGAGAACCGCTGGGTCACCCTCGTCGCCGCGACCACCGAGAACCCGTTCTTCTCGATCATCTCACCGCTGCTCTCGCGCTCCCTGCTGTTGACGCTCGAGCCGCTGTCCGACGACGACGTCCGGACCGTCGTACGACGGGCGCTGGTCGATGACCGGGGGCTGCAGCAGCAGGTCACCGTCACCCCCGAGGCGGAGGACTTCCTGGTGCGCCTGGCCGGTGGCGACGCGCGCCGGGCGTTGACCGCGCTGGAGGCCGCGGCGATGACCGACGTGGTGACCCTCGAGGTGCTCGAGTTGGCCGTCGACCGGGCGGCGGTGCGCTACGACCGGGACGGCGACCAGCACTACGACGTCATCAGCGGCTTCATCAAGTCGATCCGCGGCTCCGACGTCGATGCGAGCCTGCACTACCTGGCCCGGATGCTGGAGGCGGGGGAGGACCCCCGCTTCATCGCCCGGCGGCTGGTCGTCAGCGCCAGCGAGGACATCGGGATGAGCGACCCGTCGAGCCTGTCGGTCGCGGTCGCCGCCGCGCAGGCGCTCGAGCTGATCGGGCTGCCGGAGGCGCGGATCAACCTGGCGCAGGCCACGATCCATCTGGCGCTCGCGCCCAAGAGCAACGCGGTGCTCGCCGGGATCGACAGCGCCGTCGCCGATGTCCGCGCCGGGCTGACCGGGACCGTGCCGGCGCACCTGCGGGACAGTCACTACGCGGGCGCGGCCAAACTCGGGCACGGGTCGCCGGGTGGCTACCGCTACCCTCACGACTTCCCGGGGAGGGTCGTCGCGCAGCAGTACGCGCCCGACCCCGTCGCGGGGCGGGAGTACTACTCGCCCGGCGACCTGGGGGTCGAGCGCGTCGTTCGAGAGCGGCTTCTTGGCCTGCGCGAGGTGCTGCGCGGGGATCGCCAGGTCGTTGCCGAGGACGCCGCGTCCGGCTTCCGGCCACGCTGCAAGCCCGCCCCACCGACGGCCGAGGAGCTCGCCGCCCTCGCGCCAGACAAGGAGACTCCCTCGTGCTGACAGGTGGCCAGGTCGCCGGGCTCATCGTCGCGGTGTTCTTCGCGCTGCTGGTGCTCGTGCTGGCCTACGTGCTGTTCAAGCTCAGCAAGGTGCTCGAGGAGACCCAGCGCCTCGTCTCCGGCATCACCGACAAGACCGTCCCGCTGCTCGGGGAGGTCACCGGCACGGTCACCCACGTCAACTCCGAGCTCGTCCGGGTCGACGCGATCACCGCCAACGTGCAGTCGATCAGCGGCAACGTCTCGGCCCTCACCTCACTGTTCGCGGCCACCCTCGGCGGTCCGGTCATCAAGGTCGCGGCCTTCTCCTACGGCGTACGCCGGGCCGCGGGCAAGCGCAACGAAGCCGATCTCACCAAGCGGGTCAAGGCCGACATGAAGGCGCAGAAGCGGGCCGGGCGATGACCCGCCGGATGTTCTACGTGGCGCTCGGTGCGACGGTGGGGGTGCTGGTGGTCCGCAAGGCCTCGACCGCGGCGAAGCGCTTCACCCCGGCGGGGGTGCAGAGCGGCCTGACCGGTGCGCTCGGCGGGCTCAGCGACGCCATCCGCGAGTTCGGCGCCGAGATCCGCCTCGGCATGGCCGAGCGTGAGCACCTGCTGCGGACCGACCTCGGCCTGGACGGCACGCACGACGTCGTCGACGCCGGCCTGTAGGCCGTGCGGTCCGACGAGATTCGGCGCCGTTTCCTCAGCCATTTCGAGGAGCGCGGCCACGCCGTCGTGCCGTCGGCGTCGCTGATCGCCGACGACCCGACCCTGCTGCTGGTCAACGCTGGCATGGTGCCGTTCAAGCCGTTCTTCCTCGGCGACCAACCAGCGCCGTGGCCGCGCGCGACCAGCGTGCAGAAGTGCGTCC
>JAYSQK010000070.1:0-3734 GCA_043721555.1 Frankiales bacterium | reverse complement strand
GTCGACCCCGAACAGCGGCAGCAGCGCCGCCGCGACCCCGTCTGACCACCAGGGGCCGAGCGGGCCGGCCGCGACGCGTTCCAGCAGCTCAGCCGGGGTCGCCGCGAACCGGGGCGGGGTGAGTCGCTCGCGGGCCTGCTCGCGGGTCGTACCGGCGTCGCGCGGCGAGCCGAGGCCGCCGTCGACGCAGACCACCGACAGCACCCGCTCCGGGGCGGTCGCGGCCAACCGCAAGGCGGTCGAGGCGCCCCAGGAGTGCCCGACGACGACCGCCCGGGAGATGCCGAGGGCGTCCAGCGCGGTCAGCGCGTCACGGGCGACCGTCGCCCCGTCGTACGGCCCGGGGGGGCGCTCGGAGTCGCCGTGGCCCCGCTGGTCGAGCGCCACGACCGACAGCCCGGCCAGGCCCGGGACGACGAGGTCCCAGAAGCGGCGGGTCGAGGCGAGCCCGTGCAGCAGCAGGACCGGGGTCCCGGCGCCGCGCCAGCGGGTCGCCCGCAGTCGGACGTCGTCACCGGGCAGGTCGAGGTCGAGGCCGCCGGCGACCGGTGGGTTGACGACGAGCGGCGTCACGGCGTGGCGCCGCGCCCGGTCGTGTGCACGACCAGCACGTCACAGCTCGCCTTGTGGGTGAGGCTGGCCGGGACCGAGCCGAGCAGCCGGCCGGCGAGGCTGTTGAGCCCGCGGTTGCCGACGACCAGCAGGTCGGCGGCGCGCGCCTGCGCGGTGTCGAGCAACGCCTCGACCGGGTCGCCCTCGACCGCGAGCGTCTCCACCGCGGTCGCGCCGAGGCCGCGGGCCCGGTCGGCCGCGTCGCGCAGCACATCCTCGGCCGGGGCCCCGCCGGAGATCTTGTAGGCCTCGTCACCGAGTGCGTCGCTCGCGTCCCGGGCCGCCCGGGCGTCCATCGGGCGGTAGGCCGTCACGAGCAGCAGCGTCGCGCCCGCGTCGCGGGCGACCTCGGCCGCCCGGTCCACGGCTCGGCCGGACGACGCCGAGCCGTCGGTGCCGACGAGCACGGTTGCGTAGCTGCTCACAGGGTCCCCTCCACAGGTCCGGTCGGGGCAACCTACCCCGCGTGCGCGGGCCTTCGGGTCCTGCCGCCGGTAGGCTCACGGCGTGCCCGACAGCCCCGAGACCGCCCGTCCCGACCTGCTCGACGCGCTCCGGCAGCGGGTCGTCGTCGCCGACGGCGCGATGGGGACGATGCTCCAGGCCGCCGACCTCACGCTCGAGGACTTCGAAGGCCTTGAGGGCTGCAACGAGGTGCTCAACAGCACCCGGCCGGACATCGTCCGGGGCGTGCATGACGCCTACTTCGCGGTCGGCTGCGACGCGGTGGAGACCAACACCTTCGGCAGCAACTGGGCCAACCTGGCCGAGTACGACAGCACCGACCGGATCCGCGAGACCGCCCTGGCCGGGGCGCGGATCGCCCGCGAGGCAGCCGACGCCTGGTCCACCCCCGATCACCCGCGCTGGGTCCTCGGCTCGGTCGGGCCAGGCACCAAGCTGCCGACGCTCGGCCACGCGCCGTACGCCCTGCTCCGGGACGCCTACCAGGAGCAGTGCGAGGCGATGCTCGAGGGCGGCGTCGACGCGGTCCTGGTCGAGACCAGCCAGGACCTGCTGCAGACCAAGGCCTCGGTCGTCGGCGCGCAGCGGGCGATGGCCGCGACCGGCCGGCGGGCCGTGCTGATCGCCCAGGTCACCGTCGAGCTGACCGGGGCGATGCTGCTCGGCTCGGAGATCGGCGCGGCCCTGACCGCGCTCGAGCCGCTCGGCATCGACGTCATTGGGATGAACTGCGCCACCGGCCCGGCCGAGATGGGCGAGCACCTGCGGCACCTGTCACGGCACGCCTCGGTCGCCCTGTCGGTGATGCCCAACGCCGGCCTGCCCCAGCTCGGCAAGCACGGCGCCGTCTACCCGCTCACCCCCGCGGAGTTGGCGACCGCGCTGGGCGGCTTCGTCGACGAGTACGCCGTGGGCCTGGTCGGTGGCTGCTGCGGCACGACGCCTGAGCACCTGCGGCACGTCGTCGAGGCGGTCCGCGGCCGGGCGGTCCCGGCCCGCACGCCGGTGGTGGAGCCGGCCGCGGCCTCGCTCTACTCGGCGGTGACCTTCGCGCAGGACGCCGGGGTGCTGATGGTGGGGGAGCGCACCAACACCAACGGCAGCAAGGCGTTTCGCGAAGCGATGCTCGCCGGTGACTGGGAGAAAGTCGTTGACATCGGCCGCGAGGCGGTCCGCGAGGGCGCCGGCATGATCGACTTGTGCGTCGACTACGTCGGCCGTGACGGGGCGATCGACATGCGCGACGCGGCGTCCCGGCTGGCGACCGCCTCGACCCTGCCGATCATGCTCGACTCGACCGAGCCGCCGGTCATCGAGGCGGGCCTGGAGTGCCTGGGCGGCCGCGCGGTCATCAACTCGGTCAACTTCGAGGACGGCGAGGGTCCGGACAGCCGTTTCGCCAGGGTCATGCCGATCGTCAAGGAGCATGGCGCGGCCGTCGTCGCCCTGACCATCGATGAGGAAGGCCAGGCGCGTACGACGGAGTGGAAGCTGGCTGTCGCCGAGCGGCTGATCGCCACGCTGACCGGGCAGTGGGGCCTGCGCGAGGGCGACATCCTGATCGACCTGCTGACCTTCACCCTCGGCACCGGGCAGGACGAGTCGAGGAAGGACGGCCTCGCGACGATCGAGGCGATCCGGCAGCTCAAGCAGCGGCACCCGGCCGTCGGCACGACGCTCGGGTTGTCCAACATCTCCTTCGGCCTCAAGCCGGCCGCCCGCATCGTGCTCAACTCGGTGTTCCTGCACGAGTGCCAGAAGGCCGGGCTGTCCAGCGCGATCGTGCACGCCAGCAAGATCCTGCCGATGAACCGGATCCCCGACGACCAGCGGGCGGTCGCCCTCGACCTCGTCTATGACCGCCGGCGCGAGGGCAGCGCCGACGGGGCCGTTCCGGCCTATGACCCGCTGACGGCGTTCCTGGACCTGTTCGAAGGCGTCGAGGCCGACACCGGCGGCAAGAGCCGGCACGAGATCCTGATGGAGCTTCCGCTCGACGAGCGGCTGCAGCGCCGGATCATCGACGGCGAGAAGCACGGCCTGGAAGCAGATCTCGACACCGCGATGACCGCCGGCCAGAAGCCGCTGGCCATCGTCAACGACACGCTGCTGTCCGGGATGAAGGTCGTCGGCGACCTGTTCGGCTCGGGCGAGATGCAGCTGCCGTTCGTGTTGCAGAGCGCCGAGGTGATGAAGACCGCCGTCGCCTATCTCGAGCCGCACATGGAGAAGGCCGAGGGGTCGGCCGGCAAGGGCAAGATCGTGCTGGCCACCGTCAAGGGCGACGTGCACGACATCGGCAAGAACCTCGTCGACATCATCTTGAGCAACAACGGCTACAGCGTGGTCAATCTCGGCATCAAACAGCCGGTGGCGGCGATCCTGGAGGCGGCGCAGGAGCACGAGGTCGACGTCATCGGCATGTCGGGATTGCTCGTCAAGAGCACCGTCGTGATGAAGGAGAACCTGCTCGAGATGAACGCCCGCGGGATCGCCACCCGCTTCCCGGTGATCCTCGGTGGCGCTGCGCTGACCCGCGCCTACGTCGAGCAGGACCTCGGCGAGGTCTTCGACGGCGACGTCCGCTACGCGCGGGACGCCTTCGAGGGGCTGCGCCTGATGGACCAGCTGATGGCCGTCAAGCGCGGCGAGCAGAC
>JAYSQK010000069.1:0-4994 GCA_043721555.1 Frankiales bacterium | reverse complement strand
GGTAACCGCGCCGTTACGCTGCCCCCCGGCTTGAGAACGTCCGCAGGAAGCGCCGACGCAGGGGCGGCGGCAAGGACCGCTAGCTGCTCCATGCGAGCGCGGCTCCCTGAGTTGTCTGGCTCGACGGAACGTCGTCAACTCGGCATTGAGAGTGAGTCCCGATAGGCGATCCCTCACCGCACAAGGAGCACACCCATGACGGCATGATCGAGCGTTCGTGGACGCGGCCGGCTCAGGTTGGTCTTTTGTCAACGAGCTCGATGCGCAACTGTCGCCAGCTGGCGGAGTGTTGCAGCTCGGACGTCATCACCCTGAGGCTCATCAGGATCGCCATGTCAGGTTGGAAGTGCACCGTAGTGCCAGTTGTCCCGTCACCAGCGATAGGAGCCAGATCGGTCGTTGGCACGCCCTGCTCATACTGCTGAGTCCATGACCCGTCTGTGCGCCGGTTGGTGTGGATCAGCCACTCGCTGAGGGCGGCCACAACGGATATCCCGCGGCGGGCATGGCCGTCCGGCAACGTCTCGGCGTCGGGGTCGTCGAAGAAGCGCAGGTCCTTGGTCGCCATGACCGGCTTCTTGATCACCCGCCCTGCGGCGTCAACGCGCGTATCGGTGCCGCGACCGTCATCAGCCACAGACACGGAGCCATCCGCGTGCAGAGTCACGATCCCGCGGCCAGCCCTACCTGCGGACTCAGCCTCGTCGGCGGCATAGGCGAGGACCTCCAGGATGAGGTGCTCCACCCCACCTGGCGCGTACGTCGTCGGCTTTTCCCGGATCTGCGCGAGGTGCTCGTGGTCCACGATGGCTGCCCAGTCGTGAGTGGTGTTCTGCCATGACGTCCTGGAATCTCTCATCAGGCGATCCTCCCAATAGCGAGCAAGGAAGACGAACCGCGATCAACGGCCGCCTGCGGCCGCCGAACTGATGGTCTTCGCGAGCGGATCGATCTCCGGACAGACTCAGAGGTCGAGAACCAGTCGCAGCGCGGCCTCGACCTGCCGTAGTTCATCGAAGGTCAGGTGGCCCAGGCTGTCGCCGAGACGGCCAGGGTCGACTGCCGCCGTTTGCTCAGCCAGCACTCGTGTCGTTCGCCCGTTTATCTCGACCTCTGGCCGGAAACTGGCCGGACGTGCCGAGGTGGAGGTCGGAGCGACCAGCCAGGTCGAGAGCGGGAACTGATCGGACTGAACGACGATGGCGTACCGCGGGCTCCGCTGCTCATGCCCGCGGGCATCTCGGGGTGCGCGCAGTCGGTAGACCTCACCACGCACGCAGGCTCTCCATATCCCGCAGTACCTGTGCCGCTTCTGCGCGATCCTGCTCGTCTGCAGCAAGCGCCTCGGCCTCAGCGCGAAGCGCCGACCGGGCACGCTCGCGAGCCGCATCGATCAAAGCCGCTCGCACCGCGCTCGACACGGGGGTGCCGTCGCGGGTCAACACTGCAAGGGCGCGCGCGGCGTCCTCATCGGGACGGAAAGTGATCGTGTCAGCCATGCGTCCATTGTCGCACATAATGTAAGACGCAGGAAGGCGGTCCGGAGGGGGATCCCGCCCTGGGGCCGGTCGCCTGTCCAAACGCGCTCTCATTATCCTGCTCGTCCAGCGCGGGCCGTCCGCTGCTTTCCGCGGGACGGTAAGCGGAACGGCAACCGGTGATCAACGGCTGCCGTGGCCGCCGGCCCTGAGGTCTTCGCAAGCGGATCCGGTCACCGATCGTGCTACGGCACTGCTCACGGCACGAGGCTGTGCGCTGCCGCGCTTGGCGGTGGGAGCCGGCGCCCGGGAATGACTCGCCTGGCCGAGCGGCTCAGTGTCAGCTCTCGGCTGGCTGGTTCAGAAACCAGCGGTGACCGAACGGGTCGACGAAGACCGCTACCCGCCCGGCGGGCGGACTGTCCTCGGGGCCGCGCGCCATCGATGTCCCGGTCGCGACCACCGTGGCGGCGGCCGCGTCGACGTCGGTGACCGTGAGGTGCAGCGATACCGCCGACCCGCGGGCCGGGTCGGGGGCGGCTACCCCTGCCGAGTCGAACGGGTCGGACATCATCCAGCGTGCCTCGCCGATCGCCAGCTCGCAGTGGCCGACCCGGCCGTCGTCCATGACGATCGGCTCGTAGGTGACCTCGGCGCCCAGCGCGGCGACGTACCACTCGATGGCGGCCCGAGCGTCGGCGACGCAGAGGTAGGGAGTCAGCTGGGCCATGGGGTCTCCTGGTCGTCGAGCTCGGTGAGCGGTGTCTGGAATGACCAGAGGTGGCCCTCGGGGTCGCGCACGCTGTACTCGCGGACGCCGTAGGGCATGTCGGTTGGCTCGTAGTCGATCGCGGCGCCGGTCGCGGCCACCCGGGCGTGGTGGGCGTCGACGTCGTCGACGAGGACGGCGAGCGAGGCGGTGACCGTGCCGGTGGTTAGCGGTGAGACCATCCGGTGCTCGGGGGCCTCTCGGTGGAGCCAGACCACGCCGTCGCCGGCGTGGACCTCGCCGTGCACCGCTCGGTCGCCGTCGTAGCTGATCGGTCCGGCGGCAAGACCCAGGACGTCGACGAGGTAGGCGTGCCCCGCCGAGATGTCGCGGTACACGAGCAACGTGATCCGCCGGGTCAATGCGGGCTCATCGGCGGGCAGGCCCGAGAGAAGATCGAGCAGGGCCTCGTCCCCGGGGCGGTCGCCGTCCAGGAGCCGGTCCTCGACGGCCCGGACCCGTTCCCGCAGCCGGGCGAGGTCGGCCAGCCGGGCGTCGAGGTCGGCCAGGTGCCGGCGGGTCAGCTCTCGCAGGTCGTCTGCATCGGGGTTGACGTCGGCCACGGGGGTGCCCAGCTCACGGAGCAGCCGGATTCGGTAGAGCCGGTCGAGGGTGTGGCCGTCGTACCGGCGTCGGCCGCCGGCGTCGCGGACCGGAGCCAGGAGGCCGAGCTCCTCGTAGTAGCGCAGGGTGCGTTCGGTGACACCGGTACGTCGGGCAACGTCGCCGATGCCCCAACACTTGTCGGGGGCGGTGCTGGTCATGCCTGTCACGTTAGGACCTCACGTCACGTCAGAAGCAAGAGATCTCCCACCTGCTACCCACAAGGGCACCTGAGCGTGCGGCGCTGGGAGCGTCCCCTCGCGGTGGGAACGCGATCACCGCAACCGGATCGGTGAGTGGGCCGCTGACGAACCGTTAGCCTGTCGACGAGGTGAAGCGAACCTCTGCGGAGGAGTCTGCCAGCTCGATGCCGTCACCCAGAGCATGCTCGGCCACGCGAGCCACGACCGACGCCGGTATGTCATGGACGTCGTACGTGCCATGGGCATCGTGGGGAAGAACGACCTGAAAGCCCCGGGACAGGGCTGTTCGTGCGGTCGCGCTGACGCACATCTCCGAGAGCAAGCCACCAATCACGATCCGATGCACCTTGTGACTCACAAGCAGCTGCCCTAGCGAGGTGTCAGCGAAACCGTCATCGCGGCTCTTGCGGAGGACCTGCTCATCGTCGGCGGGGGGCAAGTACAGCTGCCAGCCGGGCTGTCCGGGCTCGTCGACCGCGCCAGCTGCCCCGTCGTTCTGTAAATGAATGATCAGGGCACCGGCCTGACGAGCTCTGGCCAGTAGGTCGCCGAGGCGAGTCCCCAGTCGAGCTGCATCAGCGACAGCCTTCTCGCCCTCAAGGAAGCCAATTTGAGCGTCAACGATGACCAATGCCTGCGCAGGCGCCCTGACCTTGGTCACGAGCTAATCGTTGCATCCACAACGGTCAGTCGCGACACGATTCGACGGGCAGAGATCTGGAGCACCGGGACGGACAGATGTGCCGCTCGCGGATCCGCCTACGGACGCCGAAACTGGGCTCCGATGCGTCCGGTCATCGTTTCGCTTTCGAGAGGCGGAAACTACCGGACGTGCCAAGACCGCTCAGACCAACTCGCCGCGCTTCCTGCTCAGGTAGGCGCGCTCGGCGGAGTTCTGGGTGGCGGCGATGGCTGCGTCGTACGCCTCCTTCGCCTCGGCGGTCCGGCCGAGCCTGCGGAGCAGGTCGGCGCGAGCGGCGTGCCATGCGTGGTAGCCCATGAGCGGCAGCCGGTCGACCAGAGTGAGGGCGACCTTCGGGCCGTCCAGCTCCGCGACCGCGACCGCGCGGTTGAGTGCGACGATCGGCGACGGGTCGAGCCGGGTCAGCTGGTCGTACAGTGCGACCACCTGCGACCAGTCCGTGTCCGACGCGCTGGGGGCGTCGGTGTGGACGGCGTTGATCGCGGCGAGTATCTGATAACGGCCTGGTCGGTTGATCGCGAGGCACTCGCGGACCAGGTCGTGCCCCTCGGCGATCAGTGCGCGGTCCCAGCCGGCGCGGTCCTGCTCGCCGAGCGGGACCAGCTGCCCATTTCGCACGCGGGCCTCACGCCGGGCCTCGGTGAGCAGCAGCAGCCCGAGCAGACCGGCCACCTCCGGCTCCTCGGGGAGCAGCTGGCGCAGGACCCGGGTCAGCCGGATGGCCTCGCTCGTGAGCTCGGCGCGCACCGGGTCGCCGTCGCCGGTGGCGAGGTAGCCCTCGTTGAAGACGAGGAACAGTACCGCCAGTACGCCGCCGAGCCGCTCGGGGAGGTCGGCGGTCTCGGGCACCCGGTAGGGCACCTTCGCCGCCGCGATCTTCTTCTTCGCCCGAGTGATCCGCTGCGCCATCGTGGTCTCGGGCACAAGGAACGCGTGCGCGATCTCGGCCACGGTCAGCCCACCGAGGAGGCGGAGCGTCAGCGCGATCCGCGCCTCCGGTGCGAGCGCCGGGTGGCAGCAGGTGAACAGCAGCCGCAATCGGTCGTCCCCGACCGGTCCGGTGTGCTCGTGGGGCGTGTCGTCGTGGGCTGCTGACATTGGTGAAGACATGAAGGCCGCCTGGTGCTTCGCGTCGCGCTGCTTCTCGCGGCGGATCCGGTCGATCGCGCGGTTGCCCGCGGTGGTGGTGAGCCAGGCGCCGGGGTTGGGAGGTACGCCGGACTCCGGCCACTTCTCCA
>JAYSQK010000068.1:0-5911 GCA_043721555.1 Frankiales bacterium | reverse complement strand
CTTGCCGTTGGCCAGCGCCGGCAGCGTGAACAGGCGCGTGCCGAGTTCGTTGGCGAAGCCGCGCACCAGGTCGTAGAGGAACAGCACCGCCAGGAACGGCAACCAGTCATGCAGGACGGCTCGGCCCCACACCCGCCACTGGCCGGCGCAGGCGGCCCAGAGCACGACGAGAACCCAGCCGGTGATGACCTCCCGACCGGTCGGGAATCCGAACGGGACGGACAGGGCCAGGAAGGCGGTCAGCGTGCCGAGTAGCAGGCGACGGCGGCGGCTGCGCTGGGCAAGCGTGGCCGCAGCCCACGGCGACGTGGCGGCCGGTGCGGGCGCCGCCTCGACCTCGACCGTCATCTGCGACAGCCTAGGCGTCGGTGCAGGCAGCGTAGGATGCCCCCATGTCCTCGTCGCTGCTCCTTCCCTGGCCGAGCTGACTGCAACATCCAGCGCGGCGCCCTCGTGACCACGGGGGCTCTTTTCATGTTCAGGCTCCCTTTCAGCCCAGGCGCAGGAGGACGACCGATGACCGAGCCGCAGGCCCGCGAGGGATACGACCCGCACGCCGTGCAGGAGCGGTGGCTGCCGGTCTGGGACCGGCTCGACCTCAACCGCGCCGGGCGCCGTGCCGGCGCCGAGAAGAAGTACGTCGTCGACATGTTCAGCTACCCCAGCGGTGATCTGCACATGGGTCACGCAGAAGCCTTCGGGATCGGTGATGTCATCGCGCGCTACTGGATGCGCCGCGGCTTCGACGTCCTGCACCCGGTCGGCTGGGACTCCTTTGGCCTGCCGGCCGAGAACGCCGCGATCCAGCGCGGCGAGCATCCGGCCACCTGGACCTACGCCAACATCGAGACGCAGGCTGACGCATTCCGTCGCTACGCCGTCAGTTTCGACTGGTCGACCCGGCTGCACACCTCCGATCCGGAGTACTACCGCTGGACCCAGTGGCTGTTCCTGCGCTTCCTGGAGCGCGGCCTGGCTTACCGCAAGAACAGCGCTGTCAACTGGTGCCCCAACGACCAGACGGTGCTGGCCAACGAGCAGGTCGTCGGCGGCCGGTGCGAGCGCTGCGGCGCCGAAGTCACCAAGCGCGAGCTCACCCAGTGGTTCTTCCGCATCACCGACTACGCCGACCGCCTGCTCGAGGACATGTCCGACCTCGAAGGCAAATGGCCCGACCGGGTCCTGCTCATGCAGAAGAACTGGATCGGCCGTTCGCGCGGGGCGCACGTCGACTTCCGGGTCGCCGACCAGACCATCACGGTCTTCACGACCCGGCCCGACACGTTGTACGGCGCGACCTTCTTCGTGGTGGCCGCCGATGCGGCGCTGGCCGAGCAGCTCTGCGCACCTGAACGGCGGACGGAATTGGCGGCCTATCGCGTCTCGGTCCGCACCCTGTCCGACATCGACCGTCAGTCGACCGATCGCGAGAAGACGGGGGTCGACCTCGGCGTCACGGCCACCAACCCGCTGACCGGCGAGCAGATGCCGGTCTACGCAGCGGATTATGTCCTCGCCGACTACGGCACTGGCGCCATCATGGCGGTGCCTGCGCACGACCAGCGTGACCTCGACTTCGCCCTGAAGTTCGGGCTCCCGGTGCGAGTCGTCGTCGACACCGGCGGCGAGGACCCGGCGAACACCGGGATCGCCACGGCCGGCGACGGCGTGCTGGTCAACTCCGGCCCCTATGACGGGCTAGCCAAGGCCGAGGCGATCGAGCGCGTCGTCAGCGATCTCGAGTTGCGCGGCGGCGGCAAGGGCGCGGTCAACTACCGCCTGCGCGACTGGTTGCTGTCGCGGCAGCGCTTCTGGGGCGCGCCCATTCCGGTGGTCCACTGCCTCGCCTGCGGCCCCGTTCCCGTGCCCGACGATCAGCTCCCGGTGCGACTGCCGACGGACATGAAGGGCGCCGACCTGCAGCCCAAGGGCCAGTCGCCGCTCGCCAGCAACCGCGCCTGGGTCGAGGTGCCGTGCCCACGTTGTGGCGGCGCCGCCGAGCGGGACACCGACACGATGGACACGTTTGTCGATTCGTCCTGGTATTTCCTGCGGTATTGCTCGCCGGACTTCACCGGCGGCCCGTTCGACCCGGCCGCGGTAGCGAAGTGGATGCCGGTCGGCCAATACATCGGGGGGGTCGAGCACGCGATCCTGCATCTGCTCTACAGCAGGTTCTTCACCAAGGTGCTCTTCGACATGGGGATGGTCGGTTTCCAGGAGCCGTTCAGCTCCCTGCTCAATCAGGGCCAGGTCATTCTCAATGGTTCGGCGATGAGCAAGAGCACCGGCAATCTGGTCAATCTGGGCGACGAGCTGGCGCTGTACGGCGTGGACGCCGTGCGCCTGACGATGCTGTTCGCCGGGCCACCGGAGGACGACGTCGACTGGGCCGACGTCTCGCCGACCGGTTCGGTGAAATACCTCGCGCGGGTGCTGCGCCTGGCCGACGACGTCGCGACCACCGGCGGTAGCGGCCGCGACGAGGCCGTCGACAAGGCGGTCGCCAAGACCGTCGACGAGGTGACCCGGCTGGTCGAGGCGCACCGGCTCAACGTCGCCATCGCCCGGTTCATGGAGCTGACCTCGCTGCTGCGCAGAGCCTTCGACGCCGGCGCCGCGGGTCCGGCGTCGCTCCGGGACGGGGTCGAATCGCTCGCGACGATGCTGTCCTGCTACGCCCCGTATCTCGCCGAGGAGGTGTGGTCCCGGCTGGGTCACGACGTCGAGGGTGGCGACTCGGTGCACGACTCCCGGTGGCCCACCGCCGATCCGCGGTTGCTCATCGACGAGACCGTTGTCTGCGTCGTGCAGGTGGCCGGCAAGGTGCGCGACCGGCTCGACGTCCCGCCGGGCATCGGCGACGCCGACCTGCAGGCCCTGGCACTGGGGAGCGTCAAGGTGCGCGATGCGCTCGAGGGCCGCCCGGTCCGCATCGTCGTCGTCCGGGCGCCCAAACTGGTCAACGTCGTCCCGGCCTGACGGGACGAGCCAGCCGCCGATGGACGTCGCCGTGGTCACCGATAGCACGGCCTATCTACCGGCGCCATTGGCCGCCCGGCACAGGATCTCGGTCGTCGCGCTGCACGTCGTGCTGGCCGGTCGCACGGGCGCGGAGACGGTCGAGGTCGGACCCGGCGAGGTCGCCGCTGCGCTGGGTGAGCGGCGGGTCGCGGTCACGACTTCGCGGCCGACCCCGGGTGAGTTCGCCCAGGCCTACCGCGCGACCGCTGCCACGCGGGTCATCTCGGTGCACCTGTCGTCGGCGCTGTCCGGGACCGTGGACTCGGCCCGCCTGGCCGCCGCCCTCGTGCTCGCCGAGGGCATCGAGGTGCAGGTCGTCGACAGCGGCACCATCGCCATGGGGCTCGGCTTCGCAGCGATCGCCGGAGCCGAGACCGCCGCTACCGGAGCGGACCTGGCAACCGTCGTGGCCCGGGTCGAGCAGGTGTCGGCCGCCACGACGTCGCTGTTCTATGTCGACAGCCTCGAGCACCTGCGGCGCGGTGGTCGGATCACCGCCGCAGCCGCGCTGGTCGGCACCGCGCTCGGCGTCAAGCCGCTCCTGCACGTCGTCGACGGGCAGATCGAGGTCGTCGAGAAGGTGCGTACGTCGTCCCGGGCGCTGGCCCGGCTCGAACAACGCGCCGTCGAGGCTGCCGGTGACGGCCCGGCCGACCTGGCGGTCCACCATCTCGCCGCCCAGCCGCAAGCGACCCTGCTCGCCGGGCGGTTGCGGGCGCGCGTACCCGGACTGAGGAGGCTCTGCCTGAGCGAGGTTGGCGCCGTCGTGGGCGCGCACGTCGGGCCAGGCCTGCTCGGCGTCGTGGTGTCGCCCCGATGACGGTCCTGCTGGCGGCCCTGCTGGGTTACCTGGTCGGTGCGGTGTCCCCCGCCGCCATGGCCGCACGGGCCAAGGGGGTCGACCTGCGCGCGGTGGGTTCGGGCAATCCGGGTGCCGCCAACGCGGGTCGGGCCCTGGGACGGCGCACCGGGGTGGTGGTCGCGGTCCTCGACGTCGCCAAGGGGGCCCTGCCGGCTGCGCTGCTCGGCGCGGTCGATCACCGGCTGGGGCTCGTCGCGGGGGTCGCGGCGGTGCTCGGCCACGTGACGTCACCGTTCCTGCGCGGCCGCGGGGGCAAGGGGGTGGCCACCGCCGGCGGCGCGATCCTCGGCTCGCAACCGCTTTGGGTCGTGGCCGTGCTGGTCGTCTGGGTGGTCGTCCTGGCGGTGTCGCGCTGGATCGCCCTTGCCTCGGTCTGCGCCGCGCTGACCGTGCTGGTCGTGGCGCTGCTCGTCGACCGGGACGTCGGTTGGGCAGCGGTGCTCGCGGCGATCGTGGTGCTGCGGCACCAGGGCAACTTCG
Organism: Frankiales bacterium; assembly: GCA_043721555.1. Taxonomy (GTDB): domain Bacteria; phylum Actinomycetota; class Actinomycetes; order Mycobacteriales; family SCTD01; genus JAYSQK01. Next base: position 1,545 of record JAYSQK010000068.1, on the reverse strand, counting down.
CCCGGCGGCTCCGGCGTCGTCCACAGCCCTGAGCTCCCTCCACAGAATCCTGTCCGGGCCGATCTGGGGGCCACGTGATGCCTAGCGTCGTCAGGTGCCCATCCGCTCGCGTGCGCCACAGCCGGACCCGGCCCGCCGCTTCCGCGCGATCTTCGGCGAACCGGCGGCCACGGGCTGGGTGCCGGGAGCGCCGGCGGCCGGCAACGCCGCGGAGCGGTCCCGGCCAGTGGCGTTGCACCCGGCAGAGATCGACCGGGTCGCGTCCGACGAACAGGGACCGGGGGCGACGGACGACCAGGAGCGGCAGGTGCCGCCGCCCGTCGTCGACGCGGGGTCGCAGCCACCCTCGACCTCGGTGGTCGCACTGCTGCGGGCGGGTCGGCTCGATCCGGGTCGGCGCGGCGCCGTGGCCCTCGGCCTGGTCGGCCTCGCCGCCGCGGTCGTAGCCGGCGTGGTGCTGCTGCGTTCCAGGCCGACCGAGCAACCGCTCGCCGTGCCCGGCGCCGTCCGGACTGCAGCGGCCACCCCGGCCGACCATGGCGGCGAGGTCGTGGTCGCCGTCGCGGGCAAGATCCGGCACCCCGGGCTGGTGCGCCTGCCGGCCGGCAGTCGCGTCGACGACGCGGTCCGGGCCGCGGGCGGCGTGGCGCCTGGGGCCTCGACCGGGCTCGTCAACCTGGCCCGAAAGCTCATCGACGGGGAGCAGGTCCTGATCGGGGTCGACCCGCCGCCGAGTGCGGTTGCCGGGACCGGACCGAGCCCGGCCACCGGGGCCGGCGGCGCTGCGCCGATCGACCTCAACGCGGCGGCAGCCGGCGACCTGGATCATCTTCCCGGTATCGGGCCGGTGCTCGCCGAGCGCATCGTGAGTTGGCGTACCGAGCACGGCCGGTTCGCCAGCGTCGACCAGCTGCGGCAGGTGTCCGGGATCGGCGAGAGCAAATATCAGCAACTCAAGGCCCGGGTCCGGGTGTGAGCGCCGTGCGCGAGCGGGAGCCGCTGGAGCTGCGGCTGGCCCTGCCGGCGGTCGCCGCCTGGCTGGTTGCCTGGCAGGCCCGGCTCGTCGCGCCGGGCACCGTGCTGCTCGGTGCTGTGACGGTGTTCCTGATCGGGCTGTGCATCCTGGTCCGGTCGCGGGCCCGGGCCGCCGCGCTGGCAGCGGCCGTGTGCGTCTGCGCCGCTGCCGCTGGCCTCGCGACCGCCGCCCGGGTGCATGCGCGTGAAACGGGGCCGCTGGCGGTTGCGGCGCGGACCGGCGCTGCGGTGACCGTCGAGGGCGTCCTGACCGACGACCCGAGGCTCGCGCCGCCGAAGGCCAATGTCCTCGCCTTCCGGCCGCTGGTGGTCGCGCACCTGCGGGTCGAGCGCTTGCTGGTCGCCGGCCGCAACGTCCGACTGCGCCAACCGGTCCTGGTGCTGTCCGCGGACCAGCGGTGGGTGGGGTTGCTCCCGAGTCAGCGCGTCAGGACCGAGGGTCGGCTGCAGCCGGCGGCCCGTGGCGACGACGTCGCTGCCCTGCTGTCGACCCGCGGGGGGCCGTCGATC
>JAYSQK010000067.1:0-1783 GCA_043721555.1 Frankiales bacterium | reverse complement strand
GCCAGGGCCCGGCTGCCCACCGGGTCGGCCAGCACCGACCGGACAGCGACGGCGAGGGCGGCCGGGTCACCCGGCGGGACCAGCCGACCCCAGCGGCCGCCCCCGAGCACCTCGGCCACCTGGCCGATGTCGCTGGCGACGACCGGCACGCCGGCGGCCAGGTATTCGTACAGCTTGAGCGGCGAGTAGCCGAAGCCGGCCAGCGCGGGGTACGGCGCGACCGCGACATCGGCGGCGGCCAGCAGTTGGCGTACCTGGGCCTGCGGCAGCTGACCGAGCCACCGCACCCGCTCGGCCACCCCCTGCTGCCGGGCCAGCAGCTCGAGGTCGGCGCGCACCGGGCCGTCGCCGGCCACCGCGAGCAGCACGCCGGGCAACAGCTGCAGCGCCTTGATCGCGACGTCCAGGCCGTGCCAGGGCCGCAACGTGCCGGCGAAGGCGATGACGGCCGACGCCGGCGCCAGGCCGAACATCTGCCGGGCCGGCTGCTGCGCTGCCGGCATGCCGAACATCGCCACGTCGACGCCGTTGGCCAGCACCTGCGTCCGGCGCCCGGGACTGACCCGCTCGACCTCGCCGGCCAACTCGGCACTGACAGCGAGGCGCAGGTCGGCGTGCGAAAGGACCGCGCGCTCCATCCGCTGGGCCGTCCGAGCGAGCCGCAGGCCGCGCCACCGCGCCTCCTCCTGGGCCAGCAGCGCGTTGACCTCTACGACGTGCACAGCGCCGGCGCGGTCGGCCAACCGCGAGCCGGCCGTCCCGAACAGCGCGAGCCGCTCGTAGAGCACGTCCGGGGCGAAATCGGTGACCGGTCCATCCGCGTGCTGGGCGAGGTGGCGGGTGAACCGCAGTTTGCGCAGCTCCCGGTGCAGGCCCTGCGCCCGCCCAGGGTGCTCGAACAGCAGCGTCCGGAAGCCATCGGTCGGGGCGTGCCCGCGAACCCCGACCAGCAGGACGTCGTGACCGAGCCCGGCGAAGGCCCGGGTGATGGCCTCCAGGTGCAGCGACGCCCCCTTGCTGCCGGGGACGCGGACACCAAGATCGCTGCAGACCACCGCGATCCTCATCGGGACACCTGCGCCCAGACCTGCTGCAACCGGGCGGCGCTGCGGCCCGGGTCGTAGTCGCGGGTGACCAACTCGCGGCCGGCCGCGCCGAGGCCGGCGGCCAGCACCGGGTCGTCGAGCAGTTTGCCGATCGCGGCGGCCAGCGCAGCGGGGTCGTCGGGCGGCACGAGCAGCCCGGTGTGACCGGGTCGGACCAGCTCGGGCAGACCGAGGATGTCGGTGGTCACCACCGGCGTGCCGCCGGCGAGCGCCTCGACGAGCACGGTGGGGAGCCCGTCCCGGTCCCCCGCATCGTCGATCCGGCACGGCAGGGCGAGCACGGCGCAGCGGCGGAGCGCCTCCTCGACCCGTGAGGACGGCTGCGGACCGCAGAAGTCGACCCGATCGCCGATCCCGAGCCGGATTGCCTGTGCCTGCAACTGCTCCTGCAGCGGCCCGCCGCCGATCAGCTCGAGCCGGAGCGCAGGTCGCAGCGACCCGAGCTGGGCGAACGCCTCGAGCAGACAGTCGACGCCCTTTTTCGGCACCAGCCGGCAGACGCACAGGATCGGTCCGTACGACGCCGGCGCGCGAGCCGGCCGGAGCGCCAGGGCGTTGCGGACGAGGTGAATCGGCAGGCCCGGCAGCACGCTGCGCAGGTGGTCGGCATTGTGCTCCGACACGGTGACGACGGCCGCGACACCGCGGAGCCGGCCGGCGAGCAGCGGCGCGTTGTC
>JAYSQK010000066.1:0-5209 GCA_043721555.1 Frankiales bacterium | reverse complement strand
GGCCAGTAGACCTTGGTGAACAGCTCGTAGGTCTCCCGCTGGACCCCCTTGAGGGCGTCGCCGAGGACCGTCTCGGCCTTGGTCCCGGCGTACACGTCGGCGGTGTCGAAGGTCGTGATGCCGACGTCGAGCGCCTCCTTGACGCACGCGGTGGCCTGCTCGGCCTCCACCTGCGAGCCATGGGTCAGCCAGTTGCCGTAGCTGATCTCCGAGACCTTCATGCCACTGCGCCCGAGGCGCCTAAAGTCCATGCGTGAACCCTAGTAAGGCCGGCCCCGCGCGGCGAAACGGGGGGCCAACCGGCTGGCGAGCGCCTTCGGGAAGCTGATGTGCGCCGGGTCGCCGTCGCTGACATAGACCCGGATGGCGCCGCTGAACAGCTTGGGCAGCCAGTCGGTCGAGGTGAACGCCTGATCGCCGGTGCGCAGCCCCGAGCGGATCCGCGGCACGTACATCGGGTCGAACCGGACGCTGTACGGCGACGGCGCGGGGTTGCTGCCGACGGCCATCACCCCCGCGAAGTCGTACGAGGTACCGCCGGAGCTGCCCCGGGCAGCGAGCTCGCTGCGCTTGGGCAGGACCCCGAACGGCAGCGCCATCGTGGTCACCCGGATCCCGGGCACCGCGCGGGTGATCACCGTCAGGCCCTGCACGAGCTCCCGCTGGACCCCGGCGTCGGACAGCTGGCGCAGGTTGGCGTGCGTCAGCGTGTGCTCGGCCACCTCCATGCCCAGCCCGTGCAGCTTGGCGAGGTAGGCGTCCTTGCCTGCGAAGGGTGAGCCGTTCACGTAGAACGTCGCGACGGGTCGGGCCTCGCCGGCTGCCTTGGCGACCGCCTGCAGGATGCCGACTGCGCTGGCTGGATCGACCGAGCCGTCCGGGAGCTCGCCGAACTGGCTGACGGTCGAGTCGTCGAAGGTCAGCACCATCGGCTTCTTGCCGGCCGGGATGTTGACCTTGCCGGCAACCAGGTCCGCGGCGGTGATCGTGCGGAACCCGTGCGCGTAGAGGGCGGTCAGCTCGGCCCGGAACTGCGCCGGCGTCTGGTCGTAGACCCCCTTGGGTCTGGCCTCCAGCTGGTGGTACATCAGCACCGGTACGACGCCCAGCTCGTCGGCGTGCACGCTCGCCGGGTCGACCGTCGGCGGCACGCTCGCCTGGGGGGCGCTCGAACCGGTGGGGGTCGGGCGGCTCGTCGTACGCGCGATGGGGGTTGCCGCGCCGCTACATGCCGATGCTGCGAACGCCGCCCCCACGAGGGCCGTTCCCCAACGCGTCCATGCCCGGTAGCCTTGCTGCACAGCCCAGCTCCTCCTGCTTCGCCACAACGGCGTCGCCCAGTCTTGCCCATCCGCCGGCCTTGCCGGGAAGGGAACTCCCTGTCGTGCCCCACCTGCTCCGCCCAGCTGTCCTCGTCCCCCTCGTGGTCCTCGCGGTTGCCGCCGGCGCCGTCGGGGTCGCCGTGCCAGCGCTCGCCAAGGGCGGCGTCACGCTCGACGGCCTCACCAAGACCTCCCTCAACGCGGCCGCCCTGTCGACTGCAGCGGTGTCGCTGCAGCCGGGTGGCGACTACGCCCGCCTGCTCATCGACGGTAAGCAGGTGGCCGCCGGCAGCATCGGCACCCTGACCGCGCGCCTGGCTGGGCTGTCGGAGGGCCGGCACACGGTCGTGGCCGAGGTCGATCGCGGCTTCCCGCGCGGCACGGCCACGACGACGCGGAGCTTCACCGTCGACGCCACCCCGCCGGCCCTGACGGTGACGTCGCCGACCAAGGCCGTGGCGATCAAGGACGCGGTCACGGTCACGGGCACCGTCGAACAGGGCGCCACCGTGGTCGCCGCCGGCGGTGTGCTGAAACTCACCGGCACGACGTTCACGATCAGCTACAAGACGCCGCCGGCGAGCGCCAAGGTCGTCGCGACCGACCCGGCCGGCAACCAGACGACCCGGCTCGTGACGGTGCCCACGGCCTACCCGCAGAACATCCGCGCCGTGCATATGACCGGGGCCGCCTGGGCCTACGCCCCGCTGCGCGAGCCGGTCCTCGCGATGATTCGTCAGCACCGCATCAACGCGGTGCAGCTCGACATCAAGGACGAGGAAGGGATCATCAACTACCCGTCCCAGGTGCCGATCGCGAAGCAGGCCGGTGCGACCGCGACCTACTACGACGCGCGGAAGGTCACCGGGCAGTTGCACGCGCTGGGCGTTCGCGTGATCGGGCGCATCGTCGCGTTCAACGACTCCAAGCTGGCCTCCTACGCGCAGGCCCACGGTCACCAGGACTGGTTCATCCAGAACCCGAACGGCACGAAGTACCTCTACGGCTACAGCAAGGCCGGGTTCACCAACTTCGCCAACCCCAACGTGCGTGCCTACAACGAGGCGATCGCGGTCGAGGCGGTGAAGTCCGGCTTCGACGACGTCGTCTACGACTACGTCCGGCGCCCCGACGGCAAGCTGTCGGGCATGCGCTTCCCGGGGCTCAGGGGCAATCCGGAGGACGCGATCGTGAGTTTCCTGCAGGAGACCCAGGCCAAGATCCGCCCGCTCGGCGGTTCGCTGGGGGCCGCGGCGTTCGGCCAGGCTTCGACCCGGCCCAATGACACCGCGCAGAACATCCCCAAGATGGCCAAGTACCTCGACGTGGTGATCCCGATGGATTACCCGTCGCACTGGAATCCCGGTGAGTACGGCGTCGCCGACCCCTACACCGGCATGTTCGAGCTGATCAAGCGCTCGCTCGTCGACTGGAATAAGGACGTCGTCGGCACCAACTGCGTGGTCGTGCCGTGGCTGCAGGACGAGAACTACAAGGGGGTCTACACCGCCGACAAGGTCCGCCAGCAGATCATGGGCGCCCGCGCCAACAAGATCCCCGGCTGGCTGATGTGGTCGGCCGGCGCGCGATACACCCCGGCTGCCTACTCGCCGGACGCCACGCCGGCCCGCTGACGCGAGCCACCGCCCCGCCGTACCGTCTGGTGTCGTGATTTCAGGCCCCAAACAACGCCCAGCATCACGACACGAGACGGCAGGGGCGGGAATCCGGCTGGTACGACGGAGCAGCCGGCGGCCGCGACGGCTCGAGTGAGCTCAGGCCGGACCGCCGACCCCGACCCGGGCCGGCGGCATCCGGAAGCGCCGGAAGACCGTCGCGCGCAGCAGGCCGTAGGCGACGTGGCTGCGCAGCGTGCCCTCGTCGGGGAAGGCGCGCCGGATCCCACTGCGGATGCGCCTCGCCGTGATGACCATGTCGATCACGACGACCAGGATCGTGGCGATCCAGAGCACCACGGCGACCGTCAGCAGCGTCGGTTGCTTGCTGTACTGGGTGATGATCAGGATCAGCGCCGAGGGCAGCAGGAGGATCCCGAAGCTGCGCCGGCCGTCGACCGTGTCGCGGACCAGCCGACGGACCGGACCGGCGTCACGGGGCAACATGGCGCGCTCGTCGCCGGCGATCGTGCCGGCGCGCAGCCGCTTGCGCCCGGTGGCCTGCTGCTCGCGTAGCCGCTTGGCAGCCTCCCGCCGGGTGGCCGGGGGAGGCGACACCGGTCCGGAGCGCCGCTTCTGGGCGTCGCTGCGTTTGGGGGTCGGGCGGCCCTTGCCTGCGCTGTCGGTCACCGGTCGAGGCTAGCCGTCAGGGCAACGCGAGCATCTGCTCGAGCGCGGCCTTCGCCCAACGGGCGGTCTGCGGCTCGACGCTGATCTGGTTGACGACCTCACCGCGGACCAGTGATTCGAGCGCCCAGACAAGGTGCGGCAGATCGATCCGGTTCATCGTGGAGCAAAAGCAGACGGCCTTGTCGAGGAACACCACGGTCTTGTCGGGGTGCGCCAGTGCGAGCCGGCGGACCAGGTTGAGCTCGGTGCCGATCGCCCACTTCGAGCCGGCCGGCGCCGCATCGAGGGTCGCGATGATGAACTCGGTCGAGCCGACGAGGTCTGCTGCCTCGGCGACCTCGTGGCGGCACTCGGGATGCACCAGCACCTGCACGCCCGGGACCCGCTCGCGGACCTCGTCGACGCTGGCCTTGGTGAACCGGCCGTGGACCGAGCAGTGGCCTTTCCACAGCAGCATCTTCGCGGCCCGCAACTGCTCTGGTGTGAGCCCACCGCCCGGCTTGTGCGGGTCGAACACGACGCAGTCCTCGAGCGCGAGCCCCAGCTCACGGACGGCGGTGTTGCGGCCGAGGTGCTGATCGGGCAGGAACAGCACCTTCTCGCCTTGGGCGAAGGCCCACCGCAGGGCCCGCGCGGCGTTCGAGGAGGTGCAGATCGTGCCGCCGTGCCGACCGGTGAAACCCTTGATCGCCGCGGAGGAGTTCATGTAGCTCACCGGCACCGTCACGTCGGCGACCCCGGCCTCGACCAGCACGTCCCAGCAGTCCTCGACCTGGTCGAACGTCGCCATGTCGGCCATCGAGCAGCCGGCCGCGAGGTCGGGCAGCACGACGGCCTGCCCGGGACCGGTCAGGATGTCGGCGGATTCGGCCATGAAATGCACCCCGCAGAACACGATGTACGGCGCGTCCGGGCGGGCCGCCGCCTGCTGGGCGAGCTTGAAGCTGTCGCCGGTGACGTCGGCGAATTCGATGACCTCATCGCGCTGGTAGTGGTGGCCCAAGACGAACACGTTGTCGCCGAGCGCAGCCTTGGCGGCGCGGGCCCGGGCCACCAGCGAGGGATCGGACGCCGCCGGCAGGTCGCCCGGGCAGTCGACGCCCCGCTCGGAGTCGGGATCGCGCTGACGGCCGAGCAACAGCAGGGCCAGCGGGGTGTGCTCCACCCCCGGCATGAGCAGGTCGTCGGTCAGCAGACGTTCGGTCATCTGGCGCTCCACCTCCTTATCGTCGCACAGACGACAACTGCCGGCCGGCCGGCCTGCTTCCCGGTCGGCCAGACTGCGTCGATGCGCGTGTTGCTCGCCCCGGACTGCTTCGGCGACACCGCGACCGCGGTGGGCGCGGCGACGGCGTTGGCCGAGGGCTGGCGTCGGGCCAGGCCGGCCGACCACCTCGTGCTGCTGCCGTTGTCCGACGGCGGCCCCGGGTTCGTCCAGGTGCTCCGCGCCGCCTTGCCATCGGCAACGATCATCTCGGCGTCGGTCGAGGATCCGCTCGCCCGGATGATCGTTGCGCAGCTGCTGCTGCATCAGGGCACCGCGTACGTCGAGAGCGCCCAGGCCTGCGGGCTGCACCTGCT
>JAYSQK010000065.1:0-2153 GCA_043721555.1 Frankiales bacterium | reverse complement strand
TCGCGCGACGGCCTCGAGACAGCCTCGACCCCCGCAGCCGCAGGCCGGCCCCGCCGGTTCGACGACGAGATGGCCGACGTGCCCGGCATTGCCGGTCGGCCCGTCGACGAGCCGACCGCCGAGCACCAGGCCGCCACCCACGCCGGTCGAGACGACCATGCCGAGCAGATCGCCCGTTTCCCAGCCGCCCAGCCAGTGCTCCCCTACCGCGACGCACACGGCGTCGTTGTGCAGCCGCACGGGTACGCCGGGATAGCGGTCGGCCAGCCTGGCCCGCAGCGGGAATCCGCGCCACGCGGGCATGTTGAGCGGGCTGACCTCCCCGGCCGGCCAACGCATCGGGCCGCCGCAGCCGATCCCGACGCCGTCGACGGTGACCCCGGCGGTCACCTCGTCGAGCAGCGCCGTCAGCGAAGCCCACGGGTCCTGTCCGGTCGGCCGCCGGGTCCGCCGCGACAACTCCCCGGACGCCGAGACGAGGGCAACCGCCAGCTTCGTGCCGCCGACGTCGATCGCCAGCACCGTCACCGCACCCGCCTCATGGCCGACAGTGTGCGGGTCCGGGGTGCGCGACGTAACGTGGCTAGGGTGACGCGACCCGACCTGACCACCCTCGGCGACCTGCGCGCGAGCGGCCACCAGCAGCAGACCGTGAAGGCCGAGGTGCGGGCCAACCTGCTGGCCCGCCTCGCATCCGGCGAGCCGACGTTCCCGGGCATCCTCGGCTTCGACGAGACGGTCCTGCCGCAGGTCGAGCGGGCCCTGCTCGCCGGCCACGACCTCGTCCTGTTGGGCGAGCGCGGCCAGGGCAAGACCCGGCTGATCCGCACCCTGGTCGGGTTGCTCGACGAATGGACGCCGGTCGTCGCGGGCTGTGAGATCAACGACCATCCCTACTCGCCGAGCTGTGTGCGCTGCCAGCGGCTCGTCGAGACCGACGGCGACGAGACCCCGGTCAGCTGGAAGCACCGCAGCGACCGCTACGGCGAGAAGCTGGCGACCCCCGACACAAGCGTCGGGGACCTGATCGGCGACGTCGACCCGATCAAGGTCGCCGAGGGCCGCACCCTGGGCGACCCCGAGACGGTGCACTACGGCCTGGTCCCCCGCACCAACCGCGGGATCTTCAGCGTCAACGAGCTCCCCGACCTGGCCGAACGGATCCAGGTCGCCCTGCTCAACGTGCTCGAGGAGCGCGACATCCAGGTCCGGGGCTACACCCTGCGGCTCCCGCTCGACCTGCTGCTGATCGCCAGCGCCAACCCGGAGGACTACACCAACCGGGGCCGCATCATCACGCCGCTCAAGGACCGGTTCGGCGCCGAAGTGCGCACCCACTACCCGATCGAGTTGTCCGACGAGCTCGCGGTGATCCGGCAGGAGGCGCAGTTGGCCTGGGCCGGCACGACCGTCATCGTGCCCGACCACCTGCTGGAGATCGTCGCCCGCTACACCCGGCTGGTCCGCGAGTCGCCGCAGGTCGACCAGCGGTCCGGGGTGTCCGCCCGCTTCGCCGTCGCGAGCGCCGAGACGGTCGCCGCCTCCGCCGTACGCCGGGCCGCGGTCACCGGCGAGGCCGTCGCGGTCGCCCGGGTGTGCGACCTGCCGGCGGTCGTTCCGGCGAGCCGCGGCAAGGTCGAGTTCGAAGCCGCCGAGGAGGGGCGGGAGCTCGAGGTGCTGGCCCATCTGCTGCGCAAGGCCACCGCCGACACCTTCCGCGCCCTGCTCGCCGGCGTCGACCTCTCCGGGCTGCAGAGCCGGTTCGACGAGGGCGGCACGCTGGAGACCGGCGACCTCGTCCCGGCCGCGCAGGTCCTCGCCGATCTCGGTCCCGTGCCCGGCCTGTCGGCGCTGCTGACCCGCCTCGGCATCGAGCAGGAGTCCCCCGGGCTCGCCGCCGCAGCGCTCGAGTTCGCGCTCGAGGGCCTGCATCTCAACCGTCGGCTGGCCAAGGACGAGATCGCCGGCCGGACGGTGTACGCCCGCTGATGGACGGCCTCGACGTGCTGGGTCTGCGCCGCCGGGTGCTGCTGACCGGACTGCTCTCCTTCGCGCTGTTCCTCACCGTCGCCTACACGATGACCTCGCTGCAGATCGACGACGGCTGGCTGCTCGCCGGCATCGCGCTGATCTACCTGCTGGTCACCAGACCG
>JAYSQK010000064.1:0-14591 GCA_043721555.1 Frankiales bacterium | reverse complement strand
CCTTGTCATCGTGCGTGCCGACCCCGCGCCGCAGACCCGTCCGGGTGACCCCCCACTGCGCCGATCATGGACTTCTTGCTGTCGCGGCACGCTCAGCCGCCCGCACCTGTTCCATGATCGGCGCGCTGTCTAGGCGGCGGCGCGCTGCAGGGCCGCCAGGACCGTCTGCCGCTGCCGGTCCCGGGTGAACACGTCCTCCCGCTCGTGGACGGCCCGTCCGTCGTACTCCACCGCCACCCGCCACGCCGGAAACGCCAGATCCACTCGGGCCAGCCAGCTGCCAGCGGCATCGTGTACGTCGTACTGCGGTACGGGTTGCAGCCCAGCCGACACCAGGATGAGGCGCACCCTGGACTCCGGCGGCGATTCGGCCGCCGGATTGGACAGCTCGAGGGCGCGGTAGGCCGCACGCACCCCTCGGAGCCGGGCATGCCGGGTCAGCTCGCGGTGCAGCTCGTCGGAGGTGCACAGCCCGGCGTGCAGGACCGCGTCGGCGACCACGACCGCCTCGACGAGCGGCAACATGCGCAGCAGGTCGGCTACCGCGCGGGCCGGGCGCAGCACGCGTATCCCGGCGTACTCGGTGCGGTCCTCGAGCGGGAGATGCGCCTCCCGGAGCCGCATGCCGGACCGCCTGGGGACGACCTTGCCGCGCGGCACCACGGCCTCCAGCACCGGCGAACCGGGTGGCAGGACGTCGACGCCGTGCAGCCACAGCAGACAGCGGTCGCTGAGATGCGCGTGGTCCGGCAGCAGTCGCGCTGCGGCCCTGGCCCGCACTGCCAGGTCGATGGTCACCTCGACCGGGACGTAGGCACCTTGCAGCACCCGTTGCCACGACACACCGAGCGACCGGTCGAGCGCGTCACGGCTGCCGAGCAGGGTGAGCAACTGGGTACGGCTGAGGACCTCCATGCCAGCAAGGGTGCCGCTCCGCGAGCAACCGCGTCGGCGGCTGTCCACAGGGCGCCCCACGTCCTCGCTGATCATGGAGTTGTTGCGGTCGCGGCACGCTCAGACCGGCAGCACAACGTCCATGATCGGCAGGGAGGTGGTGATCTCGCATTCCTCGATGCCGACGATCAGCAGGCCGCGCAGCAGCCCGTCGACGTCGGGGGCGCACGCCTCGGCCACGCCCAGCGCCGCCGTGCGGATGGCCACCGGTGCGCCGTACCGGCTGAAGGCCGCCAGCGAGCGGTGCGTGGCGGCCCGGTCGATCGCCGACCGGGCCCGACGGGCCGTCTCGGGGACGTGCGCGAGCGCCTCGGCGGTCCCCACCTCGAGCCGGGGGTCGGCGAGCAACTCGGCGCTGGTCAGGATCGCCAGCGCCAGGAGTTGCTGTCGCTCGGCGGAGACCACGGGCAGGGCCGTCGTCGCGCAGCGCCAGGCGATCCGCGCATCGATCTCGGGCCCGCCCCCGAGTCGGCCGATCACCGAGGGAATCAGTGGGGCGAGCGCGCGCCGCCCGGCGTCGGACGACAGGTCGTTGACGCGTCGCGCGAGGTCAGCGAGCAGCGGGTGGGTGCACGGCGGATGATCGCTCCAGCGCTCCCCGGCGAGGTAGGACGCCAACTCCATGAAACAGGCGCCGCGTCGCGGGTTGCGGTGCCGACCGCGCGAGAGCACTGGCATCGAGTCCGGTGCGAAGTTGGGGTGCTTGGCCACGAGACGCCTCCGAGGGTCCGGGCCAGTGTGCGCCCACGCCGGGCCTCGCTCAAGTGGCGAGCTCGAGCAGGACGGCCTGCTCGGGGTGCAGCACCGGCAGGCGCAGCCCGCTCAGAGCGAGCGCTCGTCCGCTGAGCCGCACCTCACCATCGGTCCACCACGGCGGGTCGACCCGGCCCGCGCCGGTGTGTCCGCCAGCCAGCACCAGCGGACGAACCAGGTAGTCGCGATCCGGGTCCAGGCCGGGCAGCAGCGCGGCAACCGGCACCTCGTACGCCGAGGCAGTCAGCTGGGCGTAGCAAAAGACCGCGGCGCTCCGGTCGGCAGCGACCACGCCGTGCAGGCTGGCCGACGCATCGGCCAGGTCGGCGTGCACGACCCGCCCGCTGTGCAGCAGCCCCCGCAGCCGGCGGTAGGCCCGCGCCGCCTCGGTGGCCCCGGCCAGCTCCTGCTCGTCGGCCGAGGCGAGGTCCCACTCGAAACCGAAGTGGCCGAACAGAGCGGTCGCCACCCGGAAGGCGAGCGAGCTGGTGCGCCCCGTCGTGTGCGAGCGCGGCGGCCCGACGTGCGAGCCGACCAGCTCGGGTGGCAGCAGGAGCGAGGTCCAGCGCTGGATGCTCTGCCGCTCGAGCGCGTCGTTGGTGTCACTCGCCCACACCCGGTCGGTGCGCTGCAGGATGCCGAGGTCGACCCGGGCCCCGCCGGAGGAGCAACTCTCGATCTCGACGCCGGGATGGCGTTGCCGTAGCGCGTCGAGCAGCCGATACACCGCGAGGGTCTGGGCGTGCACCGCCGGCCGGCCGCCGAGGTCCGCCGCCTCGATCAGGTCGCGGTTGTGATCCCACTTGAGGAAGCTGATGTCGTCGGCCGCCAGCAGCGCGTCGAGCCGGTCCAGGATCAGCTGCCAGGCCTGCGGCACGGTCAGGTCGAGGACCTGCTGATGCCGCCAGGGCAACGGGAGCCGGCCGGGCACACCGAGGACCCAGTCGGGGTGCGCGCGGTAGAGCTCCGAATCCAGGTTGACCATCTCGGGCTCGACCCAGAGGCCGAAGCTCATCCCGAGCCCGGTGACCCGCTGCACGAGTGGGGTCAGGCCGGCCGGCCAGAGCTGCTCATCGACGTGCCAGTCGCCGAGCCCGGCGGTGTCGTCCCGCCGGCCGCGGAACCAGCCGTCGTCGAGCACGAAGCGCTCCACGCCGACCGCTGCTGCGGTCTCGGCCAGCGCGAGCAACCGCGGCAGGTCGTGGTCGAAATAGACGGCCTCCCAGGTGTTCAGCATCACTGGTCGGGGGGTGCGGGGGTGCTCCGGGCGGGTCCGGAGCCAGTCGTGGAAGGCATCACCGATCCCGTCGAGCCCGCGACCGGACCACGCCGCGTGGACCATCGGCGCGACGTACTGCTCGCCAGGGCCCAGCACGATCTCGCCCGGGGCGAGGAGCTCTGCCGCGCCGAGCGAAGGGCCGAGCGCCGGCCCCCGCTCGGCCCACGTCGCGCTGTCGCCGCTCCAGGCCAGGTGCACCGCCCACACCTCGCCGGACCGGTTGCCGAACCCGGGAGTGCCGGCGGCCAGCACCAGCGTCGCGTCGTGCCCGGTCCGGCCGCGCCGTCCCTCGCGCAGGAAGGTTCCGTCGACAAAAGGATGTCGCTGCGGCTGCCGCTCCCGCAGCCACCGGCCGGTCAGGTCGAGCAGCTCGACCGCGCGGGTGGGCACCGGCAGCACGCAGGCCAGCTCCTGGACGGCGTACGACGTCGGGCCGTCATTGCGCAGGGTGTGGCGCAGCAGCAGCAACCCGCCGGCGGCGAGCTCGAGCTCCACCGTCAGCGTCAGCGCGGCAGCGGGGTCGTGGGCCGTGACGACGACCCGCTGGCCCGTGTGCTCGACCCCGGCCAGCGCGAACGACGGCGAGAAGTCCTGGCCGGTGCGGCTGCCGGAGACCCCTGGCCGGCCGCGATGACCCACCGAGCGTTCCGGCGACAGCGACAGCGGCACGGGCACGTCGAGCGCGGAACGGGCCACCGCGGGCACCCTCGCGTGGGCCAGGGAGGCCGCGTCGATGTCGCCGAGATCAGCTCCCCAGTGCAGGATCTCGGGCAACCCAGGACCGCGTACGTCGAGCAACAGGCTGGTCTCGGCCGCGTGTAGCTGGACGAACCTGTCGGTCATGCCGCCCCGAGCACGGACGCGCCCGCGCTGGGCGCGCACAGCCAGGCGCGGGCCGGCAGGCCGGTTGCCCTGACGTAGGCAGCCACCACCTCGTCGCGGGCCGTCTCGGCACGGTCGCGCTCGACCAGCGAGACGGTGCAGCCGCCGAAGCCGGCGCCGGTCATCCGGCTCGCCACGACGCCGGCGGTGGCGCCGGCCAGTTGGACGAGCAGATCGAGCTCGGGGACGGTGGCCTCGAAGTCGCGGGCGAGGCTGTCCTGCGAGGCGGCGAAGGCGGCCCGCAGCGTCGGTCGGTCGTCTTCGCGCAGCGCCCGCACCGCGGTCAGCACCCGGGCGTTCTCCGTCACGACGTGTCGTGCCCTGCGCCGGGTCACGTCGTCGAGGGAGCCCCAACGGTCGTGGAGCAGCGCCGGGGTCGCGTCGCGCAGGACGCGGACACCGAGCCCGCGGGCCGCCAGTGCACATTGCTGCCGTCGTTCGTTGTAGGCGCTGGAGGTCAGGCTCCGGCTGACCGCGGAGTCGACCATGAGCACCAGGAGGTCGGGCGGCACGGGCACCTGCTCGGTGTGCAGACTCCGGCAGTCCAGGAACAGTGCCGAACCGGCCTGCGCACCGGCGCTCGCAAGTTGATCCATGATGCCGCTGTGCACACCGACCCCGTCGTTCTCGGCGCGTTGACACAGCTGGGCGAGCTGGGCCGGCGTGATCGGTTCGACGAGCAGCGCGAGGGCGATCGCCACCTCGAGCGCAGCCGATGACGACAGACCTGCCCCGAGTGGCACGTCGCTGGCGACCACCCCGTCGACGCCATGCAGGGCCAGCCTCGAGTCGCGCAGGGCGCCCACGACGGCTGTGGCGTAACGCCCCCATCCGCTCGTCGGTCCCTGCCCCGTGCGCAGATCCACCTCGACCACTCCGTCGGCCGGGAGGTCGAGCGAGCGCAGCACGAGCCGGTCGGCGGTCCGTCGGCCGGACACCACCGTGGCCAGGTCGAGCGCCACCGGCAGGACGTAGCCCTCGTCGGCGTCGGTGTGCTCGCCGATGA
The DNA here is from genome assembly GCA_043721555.1 of Frankiales bacterium. Classification (GTDB taxonomy): domain Bacteria; phylum Actinomycetota; class Actinomycetes; order Mycobacteriales; family SCTD01; genus JAYSQK01. The sequence goes on along the minus strand of JAYSQK010000064.1, from coordinate 9,717 downwards.
GGTTGGCGCGGCCGGGCGCCCGAACCAGCACGTCGGTGCGGCTTGCCTGGTCGACGAGCCGGCGGGCTGGTGAGATCATCCCTTGGTCGCTCCGAGGGTGAGCCCACCGATGAATTGCTTCTGCAGCAGGAAGTAGACGAACACGGTCGGCAGCGCCACCATCAGCGAGCCGGCGGCGATGAGGTTGTTGTCGCGGAAGAACTGCCCCTGCAGGTTGTTCAACGACGACGTGATCGGTCGCTTGTCGCCGGTGACCATCAGCACCAACGCCCAGAAGAAGTCGTTGTAGATCCAGGTGAACTCAAGGGTAGCGAGCGCAGCGAGCGGAGCCCGGCAGAGCGGCATCGTGATCTGCCAGTACTGCCGCCAGGCTGATGCCCCGTCAACGCGTGCGGCCTCGGTGAGCTCCTGCGGGAGCGTTTTCATGTAGTTGCTCAGCACGAAGGTGCAGAACCCGGTCTGGAAGGCGATGTGGATGAGGATGATGCCCCAGAAGCTGTCGAACAGGCTGCCCGAGTCGCTCATCACCAGCGGCAGCGGAACGCTCTTGTAGAGCCGGTAGAGCGGCGTGATGATGACCTGCGCCGGCAGCAGGTTGCCGGCGGTGAACAGCATCAGCAGCCAGAGATTGCCCTTGAAGCTGAAGCGCGCGACGACGAACGCGACCATCGAGGACAGGAACAGCGTCAGCACCAGCGCAGGCACCACGATGATCATTGTGTTCAGGAAGTGGTGTGGGAGCGCCCCCTGGGTCAGGGCCTTGCGATAGTTCTCCAGGGTCAGCGAGGTAGCGATGGAGACGTAGCCATGGCGTGCGGTCTCGCTGTAGGGACGCAGCGAGGTGTAGGCCGCCCAGAGTAGCGGGAGCAGCCAGACGAGACAGGTCAGGACCAGGAAGATGTGCAGCACCAACCTGGCCGGACGCGGGCCGCGTCGGCGACGGCGGGCGACGTCGGCGCTCGAGGTGCTGCTGGCCAGCGGCACGCGGTGCGAGGCCACACTCGTCATGAAACGGCCTCTTTCCGGAACGTCTGCAGGAGATACGTGACGATGAAACCGAGCGAGATCAGCAGCAGGATCACCGCGAGGGCCGAGCCGAAGCCGATCCGGCTGGCTTCGCCGACGATGTTGTTGGTGACCAGTACCGACAACAGTTCCAGGCCGTTGCGGCCGCGGTTGATGATGTAGACCAGGTCGAAGGCCCGCAGCGACTCGATCACCGTCACCACCAGCACCACGACGTTGACCGGGCGCAACGCCGGGAAGATCACGTTGCGGAAGGTCTGCACCTCACTGGCACCGTCCATGATCGCGGCCTCGCGCAGCGTCGGGTCGACGCCCTTCAGGCCGGCGAGGTAGAGCACCATGATGTAGCCGACATGGCGCCACGAGGCCGCGACGAGGACCGCCCACAGATTGACCTTCTGGTCGCCGAACCAGTCCACATGACTGCCGAACAGGTTGTTGATGAGGCCCTGGTCGGTGCTGTAAATGAGCTGCCAGATGAAACCGACTAGCGCGAGCGACAGCACGACCGGCAGGTAGATGGCGCTCTGGTAGAGGCGCGAGCCGCGGATCTCCTTGTCGAGCAGCACCGCGAGCAGCAGCCCCATCGGGGTGGCGATGAACAGGAAGACCCCGAGCCAGATCAGGTTGTGCTGGAGTGCGGGCCAGAACGGCGGGTAGATGGTCGTGATCTGGTGGTAGTTCTCCAGCCCGACCGGCGTGATGGTGCCGAGGCCACCGATGCCGTTCCAGCGAGTGAAAGACAGCAAGACCGATAGCAGCGCCGGGAGCCAGACCAAGGAGACGTGAATCAACGTCGGAATCCCGGCCATGATGAGCAGGATGTTGCGGTCCTTGCGGGAAAAGCGCCGGGAGCCACCCCGGCGACGACGCGCCGCCTTGACCGGGGCGTCCCCTTTAGTGACCGTCGGGATCGGGGCCGCGACGCTCATGGTCTGCTCCTAGTCGACGAAGATCGTCTTGGCCTGCTGCTGCAGTGACTTCGTCACGCCGTCCACGTCCTTGGGATTCTTCAGGAAAGCCTGGATGGCCGGGATCACCACCGGGGAAGCGAAATCCGGCCGGGTGTCGCGGTCGAGGAACTGCGCGATGTTCTTGGTGCTGGCGATCAGCGCGGCGGCCTTCTTCTGCAGCGAGTTGTAGTTGGTCGTCGAGGCGTCCTTGGCCGCGGCCACATCGTTCGGGTCGGTCTTGAGATAGATGTCCTGCGCCGCACCAGTCCCCGCGTACTTCAGGAACGCTTTGGCGGCCGCCTCGTTCTTGGGCCTCTTGGCCATCATCAAGCCGTCGATGGGCGCGTCGATCGAGTCGGTCCCGTGCTCGGGGTTGATCTCCGGGAAGGGGAAGAAGTCGAGGTCGTCGTAGACCGCACCGGTGAACTGCTGGCCGACAAAAGAGCCGAGCAGGTAGGTGCCGCTCTTTTTGTCGCCGAGGTTCTGGGCCGCCTCCTGCCAGGTGCGACCGAGGGCGTTCGTCTCGTGCAGCGGCAGGATGTCGCGCCAGGTGTTGAAGACATCCTTGACCTTCTTGTCCTCCCAGGACTCCTTACCGGCCATCAGGTTGACATGGAATTCATAGCCGTTGGTCCGCATGTTCAGGATGTCGAACGTGCCCATGGCCGGCCAGCCGTCCTTATCGGCGAAGCCGATCGGTGCCATGCCGTCCTTTTTCATCTGGGCGCCCAGCGTCTTGTACTCGTCGAGGGTCTTGGGGACCGTATAGCCCTTGGCCGCAAAGACGCTCTTGCGGTAGAAGACCGCCCACGGATAGTTGTAGAGCGGCACGAAGTACTGCTTGCCGTCGTCGGAGGTTGAGGCTGCCTTCAGCGAGTCACTCATGTTGATGTCGCCCCAGACATCGGAGATGTCTCCGACCAGACCCTGCTTGGCGAAAAAGCGCATCCGGTTGCCGCTGAACCAGGTGAAGACATCGTCCGGCTTGCCCTGCAGGTAGTTGTTGATCTGTTCCTGGAAATCGTTGTGCGCCACCGTGTTGGTGGTGACCTGCACCGCGCTCTTGGCGGTGAAGGCCCCGGTCAGCGCGGCGTACGCCGCCTTGGGCACGTCGTTCCCCCCGGCGTTCGAGCCGAAGGAGACGGTCCCGGTCGGCTTGCCGGCGGAGGTCACCTTGGCTGTCGAACCGCTCTTCTTGCTGTCACCGCAGGCCGCGAGGAGCGGCAGTCCGGCGGCGCCGAGCAGCGCACCTTGCAGGAGCTGACGACGGCCGAGGCCGGCCTGCGGCAGGTCGGTGAGCGGCTGGCGCTCGGACGGGGTGCGGGACATGGACGCCTCCTGAGAAAGACCGGGTAGTGACAGTCCCTGACAGAAAGCAACAGCTTCGATCAGAGTGATCCGCATCACACCCGCTCGCCGGTCGGCTGTCAAGCGCCCGCACATTGCAGTTCGGACACCGACTGTGGAGGGATCTTCGGTAGATGATCAGTCCGGCCGCACCAGTGAGGATGCCGGCCCTGTCAACGAGCTGCTGTTGGTTGTTGTTGACTTGGCCGAGACCCGGGTCCACCCTCGGCGCACGTCGTCAACTCCGGAGGAGCGCTGTGGCCCTGCCGCCCTGGCCCGATGTCGACGGCCTGCTGTTCGGAGCCGACTACAACCCCGAGCAGTGGTCCGAGACGGTCTGGCCCGAAGATGTCGCCCTCATGCGCGAGGCCGGCGTCAACCTTGTCAGTCTTGGCATATTCAGCTGGGCCCTGCTCGAGCCGGCTGAGGGCGTCTACGACTTCGGTTGGCTGGACCGCATTCTCGACCTGCTGCACGAGGGCGGCATCGCCGTCGACCTGGCCACCGCAACCGCTGCGCCGCCGCCGTGGTTCTCGCTGGCGCACCCGACGAGCCTGCCGGTGACGGTCGACGGCACCCAGCTGTGGTGGGGGAGCCGGCAGGCCTACTGCCCCAGCTCAGCTGCCTATCGGACTGCCGCGACCGGCCTGGCTCGGGCGATGGCCGGGCGCTACGGCCGGCACCCCGCGGTGCGGATGTGGCACATCAACAACGAGTACGGCTGCCACGTGGCGCAGTGCTTCTGCGACACGAGCGCAGCCGCGTTCCGCGCCTGGTTGCAGCAGCGGTACGCCGGGCTCGATGCCCTCAACGCCGCCTGGGGGACCGCCTTCTGGAGCCAGCACTACAGCGGGTGGGAGCAGTTGCTGCCGCCGCGGGTCTCCCCGACCTGGCGCAATCCGACCCAGCAACTCGACTGGTGGCGGTTCAGCTCCGATGCCCTGCTCGAGCTCTACCGCGCCGAGCGGGACGCCGTCCGAGAGGTCAGCGACCTGCCGGTGACGACCAACTTCATGGCCTCGCGCTTCAAGCCGCTGGACTACCTGGCCTGGGGGCGAGAGGTCGACCTGGTCTCCAACGACCATTACCTGATCGGTGAGGACCCGGCCCCCGAGGTGGAGCTGGCCCTTTCGGCCGACCTCACCCGCGGCCTGGCCCGCGGTCGGCCCTGGCTGCTGATGGAGAGCTCCACGAGTGCGGTCAACTGGCAGCCGCGCAACCTGGCCAAGACGCCGGGGGAGCTGCGGCGGCACGCCCTGTCGCACCTCGCCCGTGGCGCCGACGGGATCATGTTCTTCCAGTGGCGGGCCTCGCGTGCCGGCGCCGAGAAGTACCACTCGGCGATGCTGCCGCACGCCGGCACCGGGTCGAAGGTCTGGCGCGAGGTGCGAGCCCTCGGCCGGGAGTTGCAGGGGCTGGCTGAGGTCAAGGGCAGCCGGGTCGTCGCTTCGGTGGCGGTGCTGTGGGACTACGAGTCGTGGTGGGCGGTTGAGCTCGACAGCCACCCGTCAGCCGACGTCCGCTACCTCGACGCCGTACGCCGCACCTACGACGCGCTCTGGCGGGCCGGCGTCACGGTCGACTTCGTTCATCCCCAGGACGATCTGACCGGCTACGACCTGCTCCTCGCGCCGAGCCTCTACCTGCTCGCCGACGCAGGCGTGAAGGCCCTCGCCGAGCACGTCCGGGGTGGTGGCTCGCTGCTGGTGCAGTACTTCAGCGGCATCGTGGACGAGCACGATCACGTGCGACTCGGCGGCTATCCCGGTGCGCTCCGCGAGGTGCTCGGCATCCGCGTCGAGGAGTTCTTCCCCTTGGCAGCAGAGCAACAGCTGTCGCTCTCCGGTGGCGGGACGGCCACGACCTGGTCCGAACAGGTGTCGCTCGAAGGGGCCGAAGCGGTGCAGACCTTCGCGGACGGGCCAGTGGCCGGCTCACCCGCGCTCACCCGCCACTCCTACGGCGAGGGCACCGCCTGGTATCTCGCGACCACGCCAGACCCCGCCACCCTCGACGGGATCATCGCCGGCATCGCCGCTGACGCCGGCGTCACCCCGGCCGCGCCACCGCAGCCCGGTGTCGAGGTCATCCGCCGAGGTGACCGGCTCTTCGTCATCAACCACAGCCAGCTCGAGGTCACCGTCGCCGGCACCCTCGTGGCCGCGGGCGATGTCGCCGTGCTGCCGGTGACCTGACGTGCTCGCCGCGCAACGCAGGCAACGGATCCTGGACGAGGTACGCCGCGTCGGCGGGGTCCGCGTATCGGAGCTCACCGCCCTGCTCGGCGTCTCGGACATGACGGTGCGTCGTGACCTCGAACGACTCGGCCAGGAAGGGCTGCTGCAGAAGGTGCACGGCGGGGCGACCGTGCTGCCGGCGCGCTCCGTCGACGAACCCGGCTTCGAGGCAAAATCGGTGCGCGAACTCGCTGAGAAACACGCGGTGGCCGAAGCGGCCGCGCGACTCGTCGAGCCGGGCCAAGCGGTGGCCCTCGGCGCAGGCACGACCACCTGGGTGCTGGCCCAGCACCTGCTCGACGTACCCGGACTCACCGTCGCGACCAACTCCATCAAGATCGCCGATGTGTTGCGCGAGCGGCACACCGTGGTGCTGATCGGCGGCGTCCGAACCCCCAGCGATGCCCTCGTCGGGCCGGTCGCCAACCTGGTGCTGCGCTCGCTGCACTTCGATGTCGCCTTCCTGGGCTGTCACGGGATGGCAGGGGTCGGCCTGACCACACCCAACCTGGCCGAGGCAGAGACCAACCGGGCCTTCGTCCAGGCGGCCCGACAACTGGTCGTGGTGGCCGACTCGACCAAGTGGGGCACGATCGGCGTCATGACCTTCGCCGAGCTGACCGACGTCGATGTCCTCGTCACCGATGACGGGATCGATGCGGACGCGCGGACGGTGCTCGCCCGCTGCGTCGGCAACCTGCAACTGGTCTCGGTCGGCGGCCTGGTCGGGGTCGCCCGATGAAGCGCACCGTCGCCCAGTTGGCCGACGGCCGCGGCATCTTGTACTTCGACAGCCGCGACGACGCGGTGCGCCGGCTCGACGACCCGCGGGATCTGCCTGCCGTGTCGACCGAGTCGCTCCTGCGGTGGGACGCGGCGGTCGAGGAATGGGTCGTCGTCGCCGGACACCGGCAGGGCCGCACCTTCCAGCCGCCCGCCGACCAGTGTCCGCTGTGCCCGTCCACGCCCGAGCGCCCGACGGAGGTGCCGTCCGACGACTACGAGGTCGTCGTGTTCGAGAACCGGTTCCCGTCGCTGTCGATGGCAGCCTCGTTGCCCGATGGCGGGGGCCCGGACCTCGCCGAGCCATCGGCGGTCCGACCCGGGACCGGCCGGTGTGAGGTGGTCTGCTTCACCCCCGACCACGACGCGTCGTTCGCATCGCTGGCACCGCAGCAGGTGCGCACCGTCATGGAGGCCTGGATCGACCGCACCCTCGAGTTGCGCGCCCTGCCCGGGGTCGTGCAGGTCTTCCCGTTCGAGAACCGCGGCGCCGAGATCGGCGTGACCCTGGCCCACCCGCACGGTCAGATCTACGCCTATCCGTTCGTCCCACCGCGCACCGAGCGCTTGCTGGCCGCCGAGCGGCGGCACGTCGAACGCACCGGGCGGCACCTGTCCGACGACATCCTGGCCACCGAGCGAGCCGACGGGCGGCGGATCGTGGCCGAGAACGACGCCTGGACGGCCTTTGTGCCGGCGGCTGCCCGCTGGCCGTTCGAGGTGCACCTCTATCCGCGCCACCGGGTGCCCGACCTGCCGGCACTCACCGACGATGCGCGCGAGACGTTCGGGCCGATCTACGTCGAGGTGCTTCGCCGGCTCGACGCGCTGTTCGACGTACCGATGCCGTATGTGTCGGGCTGGCATCAGGCCCCCGCCACGGCCGACCCGGTCGACGCCGCACTGCATCTCGTGTTGTTCTCCAGCCGCCGGGCCCCCGGGAAGCTCAAGCACCTGGCTGGTTCGGAGTCGGGGATGGGCGTGTTCATCAACGACGTGCCGCCGGAGCGGGCCGCAAGCATGCTCAGGCACGCCCGCCTGTGACGGCGCACGGATTGGGGCCGGCCGCCCGCGCGACCGCCCTGCAGGAGATGACCGGCGGCGTCCTCGACGTGCTTGTCATCGGTGGTGGCGTGGTCGGCGCCGGGGCCGCGCTCGATGCCGCGACCCGGGGTCTGTCGGTGGGTCTCGTCGAGGCCCGGGACTGGGCGAGCGGCACCTCCAGCCGCTCCAGCAAGCTGATCCACGGCGGGCTGCGCTATCTGGAGATGCTCGACTTCCGACTCGTCGCCGAGGCGCTCGGCGAGCGCTCGCTGCTGCTGGACCGGCTCGCGCCACATCTGGTTCGACCGGTGCCGTTCCTCTACCCGCTGACCCGCCGGGTCTGGGAACGCGCCTATGTCGGCGCTGGGATCGCGCTGTACGACGCACTCGGCTCGGTGCTCGGTCAGCGCGGGCAGTTCCCCCGGCACCGGCACCTGACCCGGCGGCAGGCCCTGCAGGCCTGCCCGGGGCTGAAGCGCTCGGCCCTGGTCGGCGCGGTGCAGTACTGGGACGCCCAGGTCGACGATGCCCGCCACACGATGATGCTGGCCCGCACCGCCGCGTCGTACGGCGCGCTGTGCGCCAACCGGGTGCGGGTCGTCGGCCTGCTGCGCGAGGGAGAGCGGGTCACCGGCGCGCGGGTCATCGACCTCGAGAGCGGCCGCGAGCTCGCGGTCCGCGCCCGGCAGGTGCTCAACGCTACCGGGGTGTGGACCGACGAGACGCAGGCGTTGGCCAACAGCCGGGGGCAGTTCCACGTGCGGGCGTCCAAAGGTGTGCACCTGCTCGTGCCGCGCGACCGGATCGCCTCCAGCACCGGGCTGATCCTGCCGACCGCGACCAGCGTGCTGTTCGTCATCCCCTGGGGACGGCACTGGATCGTCGGCACGACCGACACCGACTGGGACCTCGACAAGAGCCATCCGGCAGTGAGCGCCGCCGACACGGCGTACCTGCTCGAGCAGGTGAACCGGGTGCTGGCCTCGCCGCTCGCGCCGGAGGACGTCGTCGGCGTCTACGCCGGGCTGCGGCCGCTGCTGGCGGGGGAGTCGGACGAGACCAGCAAGCTCTCCCGCGAGCACCTGGTCGGCCATCCGGTCCCCGGGCTGGTGGTCGTGGCCGGCGGCAAGTACACGACCTACCGGGTGATGGCCAAGGACGCCGTCGACGAGGCCGTCCGGGCGATGGATGTCGTCGCGACGGGGTGCGTGACCGACCGGGTCCCGCTCGTCGGCGCCGACGGCTGGTCGGCGCTGTGGAACCGGCGGCACGTCCTGGCCGCCGAGTCCGGGTTGCACGTCGCCCGGGTCGAACACCTGCTCTCGCGCTACGGCTCGCTGGTGCACGAGGTGCTTGCGCTCATCGCCGCAGCCCCCGAGCTCGCCGCGCCGCTGCCCAGCTCGGACGACTACCTGCGGGCTGAGGTGGTCTACGCCGCGACGCACGAGGGGGCGCTGCACCTCGACGACGTCCTGGCCCGCCGGACCCGCATCTCGATCGAGTCCTGGGACCGGGGGGTGGACGCCGCACCGGTCGTCGCGCAGCTGATGGGCGAGGTGCTCGGCTGGAGCCCCGCGCAGCGGACCCGCGAGATCGAGCACTACGAGAAACGGGTGTCGGCCGAGCGGGACGCGCAGCGCCAACCGAGCGACGAAACGGCCGACGCGGCCCGGCTAGGGGCGCCCGACATCGTGCCGTTGGGCTGATCTGCATCAGCCGTGACGGTCGTCACGGCCGTGAGTATGGTGCAAATCCCGGACCCGCATCGAGCCCATTTGGGTCCCCTGACGCCGCTGGAGACATCGTGACCGAGCCGCAGCCCACCGCCCCCTACCTCGGCGATCTGCTGAAGGACTCTCCGAGCAACTGGGGCAAGTGGGGGGCGGACGACGAGGTCGGGGCGCTCAACTACCTCGGGCCGGAGCAGGTCCTCGCCGCCGCCCGCCTGGTGACTTCGGGCAAGACCTTCACCCTGCAGCGCCTGATCGGCGACCCGAAGGGCGACCCGGTCTGGCCCGGCCGCACGCCGGCCGAGCGCACCCAGATCCTCGACGAGTCCAACTGGGACGAGGGCGGCACCGGCCCGGCGTACCCGGGTGGTCTGCACTACGCCGACGACAAGATCAACGCTTTCTTGCAGGGCTCCACCCAGTACGACGCCCTCGGCCACGTGTGGTTCGACGGCAAGATCTGGAACGGCTACGACGCCCGCACCACGATCGGTGGCTTGGACAAGGCCAGCGTCGAGCCGATCGCTCAGCGCGGTGTCGTCGGCCGGGCCGTGCTGCTCGACATGGCGCGGTTCCTGGGCAAGGACAACCTGGCGG